>JBFZEY010000092.1:0-5063 GCA_041306625.1 Spirochaetota bacterium
TTTTCATCTGCATTCCCCGCATTACTGAAAGCTCAAGCGCCCGCATACGCGTTGACCGGTATATACGATCGCTTGAAATATCTCCAATATTAATTTTATGAATTTTATACAAAATGGTAGAATGAGGGAGTCGGGCAGGACATGATGGGTATCATCGCGGAGAATCCGCATGCCGGTTTACGTCATGAGGCATTCAGGAAGTTTGGAACTTGACAGGAGTATAAGAACGGCGACCAGCGGGGAGAGGATAGCCATAGAGTCCACGACAATGGGCATCGATCACATCAACGAGCTCATGTTCAGAGATGGTCAGGGGCGTCACGCAGATGGCCGAATCCGCACTTAGCATCTTCGAGAACGCGAAAAACCTTGTGTGGATCGCCGAAAGAGCGGCGGCCCGCCGGGAGTGAAAGATCAACTTCTTTCGGGGAGGTAACGCAACGGATCGACCGGCTTGCCGGCCCTGCCGATCTGGAAGTGGATGCTGCGACTTCCGTCGTCGATTTTTCCGATCACCGTCCCCGAGGAAATCCTCTCCCCCTCCCTGACCGTTATTTCGCCCATGCGGGAATATACCGTCACAAAACGCTCATTATGCGAAATAATCACATAGCGTCCATAGCCGCGCATATCCCCTATCCGCTTGACTATCCCGGAAGCGGCCGAAACAACGGTCGATCCCGGCTTGCTCGTAATCTCCAGGCCCAGGGGCTTGACTCCCTCAGCAGAGTCCCTGCGCACGGTGAGTACCCGGGGCAGAGGCCATCTAAAATTAATATTCTCGCGGGACGGCGGCGATGCAACAACGGCCTTCTCTTCGGAATTGCATATTCCTTTCGACGGCAGCCTGAGCTTCATACCCACTTTTATGCTATCGCCTTTTTTCAATCCGTTGAGTTTATAGAGTTCACCGAGCGTACAGCCCTGCCGTTTTGTGAGGCTGTAAAGAGTATCGTTTTTTTTAACAGTATAAAAAATGACTGAAGCGGTCTTGCGTTCGACGATAGTGCGTTGACGTTCGGATGGTGTTTTTTCCTTCTTTTCCGGAACGGCACCTCCCCGGGTACGTAAGGCTGCTGATTGTTCCTTTTTCGCATTGCCCGGACGATACTCCCTGTTTGCCTGACCATGTCGGTTTCCGTCGTCCTCGTCACCGGGGTCGTCGATATCCTCATAGCCTTCCGGAGAACCGGAATAATCGAATCCCGAATCTCCATAGACCGCCTCTTGTTCGTCCCATCGATGAATGATCGTCATCTCGCGGGCCATCCGGGTATCCTCGCTCATGGAGTGAACGCGCCGGCCTTCGCGCACCGCCATGGAGCGCGGCGGCGCACAATATATCTCTCCGGAAAAGACGAATAGCGCCACCCCGGCGATCGCATACATCCCTGTTGCCTTCACGGAACAACTCCTTTCGTTCCAGACACGCGCAGAAGCCCCTTCCGCTCCGTCGGCGCGGCCGTGTAAGCATAGTATCCCTTTATCTAAATATCGGTTCGCCGCCCTTTATAGTTGAGTATTTTTTACTTCGGATTTGGCGTTTATCAGGAGAAATACGGGATTAACTCCTGATTTGACCTTTATTCGCTCCCGGCAGTCGTTATGGTGAGCTTTCCGTGGCGAACGTTTTTTATGGAAAGCAACCGATCCGCGATCTTTTTAACCACCTCTGAGACGCCTTTCAGAATAAGGACCTCCAGGCAGTTGTGCTCGTCGAGATGAACATGCACAGCGGAGATTATGCTCCGGTAATTATCGTGCTGTATGTCGTTCAGGCGGTCGGCGATCTCTCTTACCTCGTGACTGTATACAAGGGTGAGCGTCCCTATTACCTCGGCCTCGGGCGACGACGCCTCTTCGCGGACGAGGACGTCCCGTATCAGATCGCGAATGGCTTCGGACCGGTTTACATAGCCCTTCTCCGAAATAAGATCATCGAACTGAACGAGGAGCTTCTCGTCTATCGACACACCGAACCGAATTATTTTATTACTCATGAATGTTCATCCTGTCCCGATTCTCCTACGGCAGTGTATCATTAAATATGCCGGTGTCAAGCACGCCGGGAGCCCCGATAACCTGCGAAGTGGGCCTTAATCGTCCGATATAATTTTTAATATTGAAACACATATAGTATTGACAATCAGTTTTCCCCCCTGTAGCATTGCAGGCGTTTCCTTTCAGATATAATTGCGAGGCCGTTCGCCGATCACAAACTACCAAGGGGAATACTCCATATGACACAGACCAGCGACAAAAACGGCCAGAGTGGCCCTCCGCCAAGACGTCAATCGTCCAGGAAATCGAACGCTTCCTCCAAGATCTTCACAATCATCATGGAGTACAGGGATTCCAGCCTGTTTAAATGGATCAAGCTCCATCCGGAAATCTCCATCGGGATCGTCGCACTCTGGGGAATGTTTATCATCGTCTTTCTGATATGGTTTATTTTTTCCATGTCCCCCCAATGACCGGAAGATTTGGGCCGCTGTGAAAAAGACGGCGCAGTACCGGAAAGGGACGGCGCTATCGAGGTTTTTCAATTATAATATGCCGTTGTTCCGCCTGCCGGATGGCCGTCGAGAATTCGACGAACTCGCCGTATTCAGCGGGATCGATGCTGACAGCATTAACGTGTACCTCCTTGTCGACCTCGAGTTCATTGGATCCAGGGCGCTTTGACATGCGGAGTATGGCATACCCGAACCGGCACCGAACCACGTCTTCCCTTTGCAGCGTGGCCCCGCGATACTCTTCAGGAAGAATATAACTATAGGCCTCTGACTCGTTTACCGGACGGACGAGGTGAAAAAGATGCTTTCTATGGCGGTCGTCAACATGCCGCAGCACCTCGCTAGCGTTGAGCACCGGTGAAATGATGATCCGGTCGGGGGCTACCGTGGAAATGGAGAATGCCCTGCCCTTGATCGCAAGTTCCAGGGGTGAATCCACCGCTTCGAGTCCGGTGATTCGATAATCATCGAGGCTGAAAGCGGGAAACATTTTAGAGAGGAGCCTGTTTACCATTTCCTCCCTGGACTGGGCGTCCTGGAAAAGCATGCGTACATCCTCCCGGGCGCCGTGAAAGCGGATCCCCCCGTTGAAAAAAGCGTTCCCCCTGTTGTCGATTTGCACCTTCATTCCTATCCTGCTCCCGCTCATTCTCAGAGCGCTGACGGTGCGCGTTTCAGTCCTGTCCCGGATGATCACCATGGCCTCTGTCCCCTCGATCTCCGGATCTACCACCCCGTATCCGTTATAAGCCTGCGAGAAATCCATCCAGACCCCGGCCAGCCGGTCTATCGGCACGTACAGCAGCACATGCGAGAATATCCTGGGAGAGACAAAACCGCGCAGGTCGGGAAAATCCCGCCCACTCGTAAAGGCAAAATAAGAACGTATCCCCAGGCTTTCCAGCATCGCCCTTGCGAGCACCGCCTTGTCCTCCGGCGTGCCCCTGCGCTTCATCATCGTTGTCGCCGCCTTTTCAGGAAAATAGAGCACGTTACCCGAAAGATCGATCTCCCGCGACACAAAGGCATAGATTCGTCTGGCCGTTTCGTCCACGCTGCCGCCGGCAAACCTCGCGCGAATATCTTCCCCCGGAAGGGCGAACGCGTCACGCACCAGACCGTTATACCATATTGCGAACTCCTCGCGGTTCCGCATGGTGGAAATCGCATACAACGGAAGATACTGCAACCTGTCCCCCATCGCGCGTTCCATCCGGACCGGCTTGTGGCTTTCACTTCTCGCCGAATACTCGATCATGCCGTCGCGCCTTCGGTGCGTTACCGCGCCGCCGGTGTAGACAATTTTCACGTCCATTTCCTCCGGGGCGATTACACGCAACGAAAACACGCCAAGCGCTTCGTCAAAATCGTGTATTGTTGTAATTGGTGTCGCGAAAATCCTCGATGAACCCTGAAGGTCGAAGGGATTGTCCGCGTAGTAGGCAACATGAATGATGGAACGTTCGCCGAGCGAAGGAAGCGATAGATATGACGCCCCATCCACTCTAATTATCCGGCCGGCATCACTGTAGCTTCCGTCCTCGTTGTACACCCGGGCCCTCATTGGATACACCCTGTCCCCGTGTTCGAGTCTGAACTCTCCATATCGCTCGATTCCTCGACTGTCGTGGACATAAATTACGTCCTCGCAGAAATCCCGGCTGCTTCCGTCCGCATTCAGCCGGTATATTCTTCCACGGTAAATAACCTCGGATGGAGCCCCGGTGCCCTTTTTCTCGCCACGCCTCAATGAGGCAATGTAATCCTCGCCCTTTTCCTGCCGGTCGCGGGCCATCGGTGGTTCGAGCCCCGCTCCGGCCAGGTAATCCAGAAGGTCTCCCTTTATATAGTAGGACGGCGCGATCGCAAGCATCCTTCCCCAGTTGAGCGAAGGGACCTCCCCCTCTAGATACCCGATCCTCCCCAGCCGCAGGTAATCCTCTGGATCGTCCTTTACGGCCACCCTTTCCAGGAGCGACCTGGACGCCCGCTCGTATTCGCCCATATCGATAAGAGCGTCGATACGTTCCCTGCCATAGCCATCGAAACGGTCATGCTCATCCACAAGAGCGATAATATCACCGTGCCGTTCCATGCCGCGGTAGATGTCTATCAGCGTTTCGAACGAGGTTTTATCGAAACCTGAAGCGAGGATTTCACGGTACAGCCGGGCCGCGAGAGCGGGATGGCTCCAGCGGTTGTGAGCGGCCAGACCCTTTCGCGGCGCCGGCACAGACGGGAACGCCTTCGCAAAGTCTGCGATGTCCTCCTCGAATTCCTTCTCATAGCCGAGTCCCGAAAGCAGCGTTGAATACGATTCCCGTAGGGGCAGAAATAACGGAGCGCGCCGCACAAGCGATCTGCCGATGGTATGGGCTTCCGCCATTGCCCGCCTTCCCTCCAGAATCTGCAGTCGGCGATGCTGCGCGGGGATAAATGACACGTCCGCCTCGCACAGCTCTTGATAGATACGCGCCGCCTCCACGTACTCCGCGGAGCTTTTATCACTCCCCGCGCTCTCCAGAAGCGATTCCGCCAGAAAATAGA
>JBFZEY010000093.1:0-2558 GCA_041306625.1 Spirochaetota bacterium
GCCGATGGAAAATCCCCGGAAATGCCTGTCCCTTATCCCGAGATAGTCGACGCCCCATGACAGCCGATATGAGGCCCCCGCCCCGATGCGCGCATACCCCGGCAGATTCACAAAAACATAGATCTCCGGCTCGATGAGGAAAAATCGCGTTCCGGGGCCTCTCGCGTAATCTCCGCCAAGCCACCCCCACCCCGCAAACGAACCGAGAGAGAAGTTGACGATCCTGTCATGGAAGATATGATACGATATATATCCGCCACCATAGAGTATCTTTATCCTGCCCGGTGCGTTTCCGAAAAGGGAATGAAATCGTCCCGGCTCGATGGCTCCGGGAGCGTGATAGAGCGATAGCTCGCACGCGGCACCGATTGCGAAGATATGGTCCACGAGCAGGACGGCCCGCCCGCCGGCAAGGGCTCCCCATCCGTCCCGGTAGCGGGCCGCCTTCCCGGAAACCGACAGGTAAAAGCCGTGCTCGATGTACCTGTTGTAATTGAGCATGTAAAGGTCGGCACCCCGCTCTTTCCGCGGCGTCAGAGGTCCCTCGTTTTCCCGTGAGCCTGCGGGCGCCTTGATGAGAAGGAGCGAAAGGAGAAGCGGGATGGCACAGAGCGCCCGGCGCGTCGATCCTCTACTCATGGCCCGTACCGGCTCCCCCGTATAGGCAATTGATACCGGTGCTATTTGGTGCGCCTTTCACCCGTCGCATTCCTGACTTCTCAGCGGGTGACCGATTTTTTATCGGACGCCATGAGGACCGTGGGAATTTTAATCGCTCCCTTCCCGACCACGGAGTCGACCAGCTCCTGGGGCGCGAGCCGGTACCATAGCTTCGCCTCCACGGTTATCGGTCCCGTCGCGCCCTCCGGCAGGGAATAGCTCTCGGTGAGGCTCTTCGAGGCCTCTATTCTCCGATCCTTCAGGATCTCGCGCGCCTTCGCGACGTTGTAGACCGGGTTCCCCTTCCCGTCACCGAACACGACATTGTAGATGACGCTGGAGGTGTCCAGCGACCCGTTCGGCTCTATCCTGCCGCTATGGAGGATCGTCCCGCCTCCCGGGGTCGTGGCCTTCACCTCAAGCCAGACCTGGCGGACATGCGCCAGTCCGGTCGGGATGCTGTGCCCGGCCCCTGTGTTTTTAACCGTGATCCGGATTCGTCCCTCACTGAGGCCGTCGTCTATCGCCACAACCGCGGCGTTTTTGAGTCGCGCTTCAGCGAGCGCGGAATGGGTGGTGCTCCCGTCAAGAGAGGGAATGAGAGTATTTCCTCCCGCGAAATAGTGGGTGTATACATGTTTCCTTTCCGGACCGCCCGAGGCCGATTCGCCCGGGTTATCCGGCCTTTCCGTGGAACCGGTTGCGGGCATCCCGGGCCGCTGATACATGTGGCAGCCCTGGCACGGTATGCCCTGCTTCGCGTAGGGGCCGTTCTTCCATTCTTCGTAAGACGTTTCCAGCTTGGTGCCGAAGACCACATGCCTCACGTCATGGCAGACGCCGCATATCTCGGAGCGGGTATGGAATTTCGAATACACGGATTTATGATAGTCCGATTCCGCGTCCCGACGGGGGCCTCGCTTGGTCCCCGGATCGTCCTCCCCGTGCCCCGGATCAAGTTTCAGGTCCGCGTTGTAGATCTTTCCCGCTCCGACCGATGAATGGCAGAAATCGCACTGGACACCCTTTTTAGCCAGCTCGGGGATCTCCTTCGTGTGATCGGAGGTCTTTACGGGCATGCCGCTCACAAAACCGACGGGGGTGTGGCATTTTACGCACATCTCCGCCTCCTTGATCTCGTCCGGGTCGTCAAGCCCCTTCAGGTCGTGAAGGGCGACCTTGAGATAGAGCGGATCGTCATGGGAGAGGCTGTGCATCGAGCCCTTCCACTGGTCATATATATTTCCGTGGCAGCCGCCGCATGTTTCCGGCGACACAAATCGGGAGAGTTCATAATGCTGAACCCTTGCGCAGGAGAGGGCTATTGCCGCGGTTATGAAAATCACCGCCGAAAAGGTATAGAAAATCTTTTGTTTCATGCCATGCCCCTTAAAAGAATAATCGTGTAATCATTCCTGGTATAATCGAAGCAGATTATCAATCACTTTTTTGACCATTCCCTCCCCTGGTGACTATATCGCATATGAACAACGATCACATCTTATTAATGGCATTATCCTTGACAAATAATCATTCCTCTGCAAGATAATTAAACAGTAGCCTTATTTTGTCAGGTGCGAGAGGAAACGATTTCGAGATCCGGCAACGGTTTAAATGATGACACGCGATGTGAAAAATATTCTCATAAAACATGGCATCAACCCTTCGTATCATCGTCTGAAGATATACGAATACCTCGCAGGCACCAGGTCGCACCCGACCGCGGATACGATATACGCGGAAATGATCGGTACCATCCCCACCCTTTCCAGGACCACCGTCTACAACACGATGAAGGCCCTTTCGGAAAAGGGCCTCGTTTCAGCCATCACCATCGAGGAGACCGAGGTGCGCTATGACGCGGACATGTCGCATCACGCCCATTTCAAATGCGATCT
>JBFZEY010000094.1:0-4029 GCA_041306625.1 Spirochaetota bacterium
GGCGGCGTCTGGACCACGCTGTACATGCTGTACTTCGGGCGGCGATGCGAGGGGCCTGCTTTCGAACGGATGATCGTACAGTATGGCACCAACACAGGCACGGTCTCGACCGGACTGGTGCTGCTGCGGGTGGTCGACCCATATTTTAAAACCACGGTGGCCTTCGAAACCGGCCTGTATTCGATTTTCGCGACACCGTTTATCCTGGGCACCATGCTCTTCATCGTCTATTCGACGAAATGGGGGCTCGGGATCTATCACCAGATGGGAGCCTATCTTGGCCTTACCCTGGTCGGTCTGATTCTTCTGAAAGTTTTCGGACTGTGGCATAAAAAACGATGGTAAACAGCCTGTACAACGGTATACGGCCATAACTGTCCCGCGGCGCATTCATGCCTGACGCGGTTGATTGCGCCGTGTGATTGCATGGTCTCGAATTTACGGGGCGAGTAATGTATAAAAGGGATTTCAACGGCAGGGTGGTGCTGGTAACCGGTGCGGCATCGGGAATCGGGAGGCTGTTATGCCTCAGGTTCGCCCGCGCGGGGGCGCGTATCGCGGCGCTTGATATCGATGAAGAGGGAATGAATTCGCTTAAACGCGAGATAGAGGCCGGAGGGGGCGGCATTTTCACCTGCCGGTGCGACATCTCCGACAATCAACAGTGCCGTCAGTCCGTCGAACTCGTTATCGGGAACTGCGGAGGGATAGACCTTCTCATAAATAACGCGGGACTGTCACATCGAAGCCTCTTCCATCAGACGCGCGCCGAGGTGATGGAAAAAATCATACGCATCAATCTGCTGGGGGCCGTCTACTGCACGTCCGCGGCGATCGAAAGCCTGATAAAGAGAAGGGGCATGATTGTCGGCATATCCAGTGTCGCGGGCTTTGCGCCGCTCCTCGGCAGGACCGCCTATGCGGCCGCCAAGCACGGCCTGGCGGGATTTCTGAAAACGCTCAGGACCGAGTTGAAACAACAGGGTGTAAAGGTATTGCTGGTATATCCGACCCATGTCCATACCGGCGCAGGGAAAAACGCGCTCGGGGGCGATGGGATGCCGGCAACCCGCGAGTGGCACCCGGCGGGGAGGGTGCTGACCGCCGAACAGGCCGCCGACTCTATCTATGACGCCGCCAGGAAAGAAAAGCGGACACTCCTGCTCGGCGGAAACGCGCGGCTGGTCTACTTGATAAATATGTTTCTTCCGCGGCTGTACGAACGGCTCATGGTGCGGGCCAACCGGCACCTTCTTGAGGATGATGCCGGCCAGTCGTGAGGGATGTCGTATGCTTCAGGGCGCTGCGCGCCCTGAACCGGTCAAGCTCCTTTTTTAAACGCGGCACGAGCTCCTTCCCGCGCGGCGTGGCGATGATGTTCGCGCGCTCGCGCGGGTCCTCCCGTAAATCGTAGAGCTCGTTCGCACGGCAGGCCTCCCATTCGATGTACTTGTACCGCTCCGTGCGCACCGCACGGTGCGGCGGGACCCTCCCGCCGAAAGGAAAGTCCTTGAAGAGCTCGTACATGAACGATTTCCTGCCCGCGGCTTTTTTGTTTTTCAATACGGGAACCATGCTCTCGCCGTCCACGGCGCACGCCGGGCCCGCCCCGGCAAGCTCCAGGAGCGTCGGGAACAGGTCGATATTGAGTACCATCTGCTCCGCCTTTCGCCCCGGGTCGGGAATGAGCCGCGGGTAGCGCACGATGAAGGGGATCCGCATGGATTCCTCGTAGGGCCAGTGCTTGGCGTAGAGGCGGTGCTCGCCCCACAGGTATCCGTTGTCCCCGGCGTATACGATGACGGTGTCGTCGAGCAGACCCATCCCCTCAAGCTGTTTAAGCACGCGCCCGAGCTGTTCGTCGACCGAGGTGAGGCATTCGCAGTAGCGGCGATAGATGCCGTGCATGGAGCCCATCGATCCCTCGAGCCAGTTGTTGCCGCTCCAGGTGTTCCATTTGTCCGACTCGGGGGCGAGGAAATCGATCTTCGCGTTTTTGTACAGGCCCTTCAGGTGGCGCGGAGGCTTCCAGTCGTGGTGCACGGCCTTGTGCGAGAGGTAGAGGCAGAAGGGTTTGTCCCTGCGATCCCTTATAAAGTCGAGTGCGTAGTCGGTGAGCTCCTCGGTTATATACTCCTTTCGGTTCGGCACGGGCCGGTGGTTGACGAAGAGCGGGCAGTCGTAGTAGTCGCCCTGGCCGTCCTTCTTCGTAAATGAAACGAAGAGGTCGACGCCGCGGAGCTTCGGAAGGCCTCCTCCCGGCATGTGCCACTTGCCGATGAAGGCGGTGTCGTAGCCGGCCCTCTTTAAAAGTTCCATGAAGGTGACGTTGCCGTCGCTCCACGGCGTGAAGTTGTTGATGACGCCGTGCGCCGACGCGTAGCGCCCGGTGAGAAAGCTCGCGCGGCTGGGGCTGCAGAGCGAAGTCGTGACGAAGGCGTTTGTAAAGAGGATGCCCTCGCGCACGAGCCGGTCCATGTTCGGTGTTTTAAGAAACGGGTGTCCCAGGGCCCCGAGCATGTCGTAGCGGTGGTCGTCGGTCAGGATGAAGATGATGTTGGGGCGCTTGCGCGGTGCGGCGGAGAGGATGCCCTCGCCGAAGGGAAGCCTGTTCGCGAGCGCCATCGCCGCGACGCCCGCGGCCGCCGCGAGCGCCTGTCTCCGCGAGAGGGGGCGGGTATCCTCGGGTGTCAGTCTCATATCGCGTTTCACCGGCGGCCTCCTATCGGATGAAGTGGTCGGCGTAATGGTTCACCACCACGTACGCCCATTCCTGGCCCTTTATGAGGCCGAAGTACACGCCGGCCATTCCCGCCGCGAAGAGCGAGATCACGGCCGGATGGAGCACCCGTACGTCGGTACCGCGCTGACGGTCGATGGCCCTGCTCGCCAGTTCGGCGATTGAAAACTCGAAAAGCGCGACCGCAACCACACCGAAGGTCCACGGCAGGAAGAAGAAGTATACCATTTCGATTGCGCTGAACTGGCACGAGACGGAGAGCGCCATGCGGACGAGCCAGACGATCGGGTTGGCGAAGGCCACGGCGAGGCGTTCGATGAAGGTCGCGCCGCGAAAGTAGGCCATCGGCGGGCCGATGAAGGCGAAAAACCAGATCGAGACGAACATGACCGCACCCGAACCGTCCTTCACGATCGTGCGCAGTGCCCCGGGCGTCATTGGCGTGGAGCCGTGGTAGACGAGGCTTGAAACGGCGAGCGTGCCGAGCGCGACGAGAAGCGGTACGAGGAAACGACCGAATACACCCCGGTGTTTCATGAGGGCCTCCTTCGGAATGATGCCGGAGTGTGCGGCATCTCCGGGCGCCTGTCAAGCGGGTTTGGGAATGTTCCCACCGTACGTCCTGGTTCCCCGTAGGGGCCCCATATATGCGGCCCCTACGGGGAACGGCACCGCATGAGCGTCAATTCCTGATTAATGGCTTGACAAAAACGGCGCACCATCATTAGGATTAATTCATTAATGAATGAATATTCATTTAAATAACCATGTCAAGAACGGTAAATCAGGAACTCGGCGCGCGGCTTGAAAACGCCACCATCTCAATGATAGTGAACAAGGGGTATGCGGGCGCCTCGGTCGCCGAAATAGCGAAGAAGGCGGGCGTGTCGGCCGGCTACCTGTACAGCCACTATAAAAACAAGGAAGACCTGGTGCGCTCGATCTACGGATCGCGGGTGGAGGCGTTCGACAATTACATCGACACCACGCTCGACGAGTGCCGGACAGTTCGCGAGGCGCTGTCCAGGATAACCGCCTACATGTTCTCGATGAGCGACAGCGAGCCCGACCTGGTAAAATTCCTTTTCTTTCTCATCAACGAGCACCGGTTTCATATTCCCGTTTCAAGGCTCAAGGCCACGCGCGACCAGTGCGTCGCCATACTCAAAAAGGGCGTCTCCACCGGGGAGATCAGCCCCTCGCTCACGCCCGAGGACGTATACATCATCTTCTTTTCCATCCCGCTGCAGCAGATGCAGATACGGATGGACGCGAAATCAAAAGTAAGG
>JBFZEY010000095.1:0-4363 GCA_041306625.1 Spirochaetota bacterium
GATGTCGGTTATGGGCTCCAGTCGTCTGGCGGCCTCTTCGAGCACCCGGTTCATCTCATCCGGGAAGAAGTTGTTGATGAGCACCTTGCCGATGTCGTGGATGAGGCCGGCGATAAAGTATTCCTCCAGAAGCTTCTGGTCGACATTCATTTTGCGCGCGATAAGCTTCGTCGCCACGCCCACGCCCAGCGAGTGCTTCCAGAAATCCTGTCCGTTGAGGGACGTATTTGCCTTGAGGTTCACCTTGCCGAGAAAGGCGGAGGAAAGCGCGACATTCTTGATGGTATTGAGCCCCAGCATGACCACCGCCTGCTTGAGCGATTTGATCTCCTGGGGCAGTCCGAAATACGCGGAGTTAACCATACGTATGACTTTCGCGGTGAGCACGGGATCGAGCTGGATGACGTCGGTGAGGTCCTGCGCCGAGGATTTGACGTTGTTCGCCACCTCGGTGATCTTGTGGATGACCGGCGAAAGCGTCGGCATCTGATCGATCGATTCCTTTACCCTGTCTATAACGCTTTTCATGATCAATAAAAATACCAGTAAACGATGTCAACGGCAAGCACCGTCCAGAAGAATACGGTGAATGCGAGGAGTACGATCCAGGCGAATCTTTTAACGGTCATGAGTTGTCCTGCCGGCGGGAATTCGCAACATCACTCTTTAAGGACGACCTTGCCGCGCAAAACCCTGAAGATCATAATCTCGCCCCCGCGCTCCAGCTCAAGCGTAACCACGGAGCCCGGTTTACCGCGCAGCAGGTTTTTTACTATATAGTCGTGCTGTATCCCTTTTAAAGGATGTCCGTCAACGCTCAGGATGATATCACCTGCCTGCAGTCCCGCCATATCGCCAGTACCGCCCTTATAGACCGAAACGATCACGTAGGGACTATCCTTGCCGACCTTGCCGTCACCCGACGGCACCTCGATACCAAGACCGCCGAATTCCTCATTTGCGCATCCCGCCATGACTACAACGCACAGCGATACAACCGCCGCAATCACGCAGCTTTTCACCACGCGCCTTCTCATCATGTGCTTACCCCCGGACAGTGTACTCGCGGAAACGACGCCGAGCGCCCCAATATTACAGAAGGGATTGTTACATTATCACCAATAAATGCAACAATGATTTGATAACAGGATAAAACTAGCGCCCGCCCTTGATCTGCCTGATCATATCGACCAGCATGGCGGCGTGCTCGGACAGGATCTCCACGGCAACAGCGGGACTGTCAATCTCCTCCAGCGCCAGATAGAGGGCGGCGATGGCCTTTCTGAGGTTGCGGTCCGCTTCGCCGATCTTGCCGGCGGCATCGCGCGAGCGGGCGTCACCGCCGCCCTGCATCTCGTCGAGCACCCGGTGATGAACCCTGTGCAAAAGGTCTTTTGGATCTTCCATTCCTGTGCTGTCCGCGGGCGCGAGAGGGGCCTGTGCGCGTATTCACGCCGACAGGGCCGCTCACTTCTTCGCTTCGGCGGGCTCCTCCTTGGCATGTTCCGCCGTCTCATTTCCCAGCTTCTTTTCGCCGGCGGGTTTTTCCTTTTCCACTGAATCCTCCACCTTCACCGTTCCGGAAAAGCTGGAAAGCGCCGACTCCTTCGAGAATCGTACGTAATTATCGGTGTGATGCAGAAGGAATTTCTTATATTCGAGACCGCCGCCCGGCTCGCCGCTTTCCGCGGCGAGCATTTCGATGGTCGCCTTGATCATCTTGTAATTAAAGTCTTCCACGTACTCACGGATGGTGTCCTCGGCCTTTTCAAACTCCTCCGTCAGGAGAAGATGCGCGACCGTCTTCTCAGCCCTGAAGCGCACCCGCCGCTCGGTCTTCTTTTCGAAGCTGCCATACTCCCTGTCGGATTTCGTTTCGGCGGCGCCATCCGCTGGCTTTTCCGCAGCGGTCCCTTCGTGAGTATAATCGTAGTATTCCCTGTTAAGCTCGTTCAGAAACAAGTCACCGTTCTTTGCCAGAAACCTGTTATAGAAGGGGCTGCCCGATTCCCGCTCCATCTCGAACAGGTGGTTGAATATCTTCCTTTTCATTTCGCCCGTACGGCTTTCGTAGAGGGCCAGGAACGCATAACGTTTTGCCCTTCGGGCCATCTTTACTGATTCGATATATTTATAAATCTTATACGAATGGAGCTTCGGATTCGAGGCGGTGCCTATGGTGTAATGGTTAAAGCCCACTGCCCTGTCGCGATAGCCGAGAGTCAGGTACAGCTTGGCCCTGGGGTTTTTCGATCTGATGATCTCCGGCGCTATGCTGTCGAGGATGTCCTTGGAGCCTTCGAGATACGAGTCCCTCACCATCTCGGCGAAGAGCCCCACATGCTTCCCCTGGGACGCGTAGAGTCTTTTGAACGATCCTTTGTAATCGGACTGTAAAAAGGCCACCTCGGCGTTAAAATGATTGCGGTAGACTTCCTTGAACCGGTCTTTTCGCTCCTCTCCGAAATTCGTTATACATACGTCCATAAAGTCGATGAACGACTTGTTTTCGTTAAGTATCCGCTCGGTAGTGGTCTGATCGGAATAGGCCAGCGCCTCAACCGCCGGCATGAGTGATAAAACCCATACCACGATGGGGATCAGCAGACCGCAGCCGGTATTTTTTTTATTCAGCATTTTCGCCGCACCTTGATCGATGGAGTTGTCGTCAATGCCGGAAGCATCGGTTATTCATCGGCCCCTCGGCGAAGAAAAACCATTGCTTACTGCGGCAGCGCGACAAATCAAATCATTGCCCGCCCGTCACTTCTCGGCAAACTCGATTTCATTCGCCGCCACGACCTTGCCGTCCAGAGACGCCTTTACCCGATACTTTCCAGGACGCCTGAAATATTCGGAGGGAATAGACGCGGCCAGGGCCTGGAAGTCCTTGTCTATTTCATAGCTTATCTGCTTATACCGCCGGAAATCGTTATTCTCGAAATATTCAATCTCGATCGCGAACATATTGGAATCGAGGTCTTCGAATTTACGGTTTATAAAAAAATAGACCTTGTCCCTGCCCGTGTACCGGGTTACCTGCACCTCCTCCCCGGATGTTATCTCACTGCTTGAAAGGATGAAATTCGCCTTTCCGTACTGTGAAGTGAAATAAATGAGATAGAAGACGACCGCGAATATCAGCGCCACCAGCGCCACTTTAGCGGCAAGCTTAATCGTGCCCGCTTTCCTGTTGTTGTCCATATTTGAAACCTGGTCTTCCATAAATTCCCCCCACCCCTGGCGGCCGGCAATACCGATCCTATTCACTGTTATTTTCGGCCGGAATCCGCCCGCGGAACAGTCCATTTTTCCGCCTCTCCACGATCATGAAACGGCAGAGCGAAAAAGTCAACAGGCTTGCCGGATAAATTGAGAATATGACCCGTTTCCCCGCCCGAGTCCCGCCAGGGAAGCCACCGGGCACGTAGAGCATCCCAGGCGGGTCCATGAAATCGTAGTGCGTGTCGATGTCCAGAAAAACCCGTCTGATCATGATCGTGCACACGCGTCTGAATCGACTTTCGACCGGCATCCGAAGGGAATTACGCCCGGAAGGCCAATTCCGTCATGCGCCAGTCTTATGATGGCCGGACACGCCGTATAATTCCACATTTTTCCTGTATTCCAACGGGAATTTGCCCTGACTTTTCTCGATTGCGACACGATCATTTCCATGTTTTCCGGGACCGTAAACGGATTTTATATGCGGTGATCCCGCTTCGCATTGCCGGTTTAAAAATAAAATAATTTTATATTGACAGAGTCGCAATTAATGCATAGACTGCGGCGCGGTTAGAGTTTCCGGAAATCCACTACTACAAAAAGGATTGCACGTTCGTGCGGTGGCCCGAAACGCCTCCCGGAGAATAACGACACCCGAGGGACCCGGGAAAGCGGTATTGTCGGTTTCTGGTTCACTTTAAAGCGTGTGGAATAGGTAAATGGCTGAAGACAGAACCCAGGGCGAGTTTCTCGAAGGCGGCAATTACCTCATAATAAAAGGCCGGTTCAAGTCGCAATCCCTTAACCTCTACGGCATCCTCTTCGTGGTCTTCGACGCCGAGGGCGCCATCGAAAACCAGAACATAATAGTGTCGACCTTTTCAAATGTCTTCGAGCTCGAGCCCCATGTCGGCTGGGAGCGTTATGAGGAAAACATAATGGAGCTGAAGTGGAAGGGTAACTTCAACTCGAGCATGAGCTCCTCTCTCATGGACCAGTTCAAGGCGGTCTCGGCACAGCCCAATCTCAATACCCAGCTGTACGAATCGGCCTCCAATTATGATTACGACCGTGTAGAGATATTCATTTCGGACATTCTCTATCGCATCGTGCACGACAAGAACCTCATCCTTGAAAT
>JBFZEY010000096.1:0-3633 GCA_041306625.1 Spirochaetota bacterium
CCAGGCCAAGACGCCGGCAAAGGCAAAGGGAAAGGCAACGCCAAAATCCGGCAAATCCGCCGTCCCAGGCGCGGCCGCTAAAATCGACATGCACGGATTGATGAAGACGATCGAGGGGATCGTTCCGCCGGACCTGAGCGTGGGCACGCTCGGGATAATCGATTCCAGCGGATATTCTCCCGAGGGCGTCGATTTCATCACCTACCGCCCGTTGTGCAGGGATATGTCCGCGCTGATGGGCGGTTACATTCCCTCCGAACTGGCATACGGGACATTTCACGTCTGCGGCGATCTCGGCAGGGAGAGCCTTCAGGGTGCCCTCAACAAGGTTATACAGGCTAAAAAGGTCAACCTCTTTACGGAGGACCGGCAGGACGTACCGGCAATACCCGCATTCATCATAAGCGGCGGGGGCAGCATGGGGCTGGAGGAGGTAAAAGACGCGATCATCGATTACTACGTTTCAAAAAGTGTCGACTATGTCCTCGAGTTCGACGTCCTGATGATCCTTGACAGGGGGCTGGTCGTCAAAAACTGGCGCGAAAAAAGGAGCTTCATCGCGCTCGAAACGGGCGCGGCCACACTTATGTGGTTTTACATCCTGATGCACGAATACCTTGACATGGAGCGCGGCAAGAGCCTGGACCTCAGAAACTATGTAAAATATACGGAAAAGTACGCGGAATACTGATCGTTTTCATAAAATCCGCGGGGTCCGCAGGGTTTTCCCCTGCCGGCCGGCCGGGAGGAACATCAAACCCATCTGAGCCCATCGCGCATCCCGTCAATTTTATTGACGATAATTATTCTTGACAAAAAATAAAAATTTTAATACGCTACTAAGCCTGATATTGAGCCGGGTTTCTCTGCGTGTAACAAAACCCTCGATAAGGAGCGGTAAAGCGTGAAAGAGCAAAAACAGAGACTGCTTGCCCTGCGGGGACTGTTCTTCGCGGGTTTTCTTTCCTTAACTCTTGTAATGCCGGGCGCCTGCGGGGCCAGGGAACAGAAAGACATGATCCTTGTCCTGGATACGTCGATGAGCATGATCGGCAGCGGCGGCCGGAACATAATGGGGGGCGTTAAGGAAGGCCTGGACAAGTTTATCGATCAGCTTGAGGTGGGTGACAGCTTCACCTTTATTACCTTTGATACTGAAATAAAGCTCTATCCCATCGTCTATATCCACGACAAAAACGACAAGGACATTTTAAAGAAGTATGTCTCGGTGATTGAGGCGAAAGGGGCCTGGACCTATACGCAGGAGATGATCCGAAACGTATTCAGGACGGCGCAGAGTCTCGAAGAAAAGGAGAAGAGCCGGCAGAGGGTTATCGTGGTCCTGACCGACGCGCTTGACGACCCTCCTCCCGGACGGCGCCACGAGCGTTTTGATATCAAGAAAATTGCCAAGCAGTACAATAACAAGGACTGGTTTATCTTCTTCGTAAATCTCGGGGACCTTGAGAGCGGCAGGAAGATAGAAAAAACCAAAAAGGATATAAAAGACAACATTTCCCCGTATACCAAAGTCGTTGACGGTACCAAGATTCCGGGCAAGGTCATCGAGAAACAGTTGATGCGGGATGTCCGCGACATGTCCGCCGAGCGGCGGGAAAATGAGAAAACCTTCCTTTCGAGCCCCTGGTTTCTCGGCGGGCTGGCGCTTCTGATCGCGCTGGTGGTGCTGTTCCTGGTGCGCCGTTACCTTGGGCTCCGCGTAAGCGGTGTGCTGGATTACTGGAACAATACCATCATCGATCCATATATCAACACGATCAATCTCTCGCGCCAGGAGGGCCGGAAAATAAGCATCGGCCGCGGTGGCGGCTGCACGGTAAACATCAGGGATATCGAGATTGCGGAACCGTTCTGGGTTGTTGCGCGCAGCGACAAGGGCGTGATAAAATGTGCGCTCCAGTGGGGCAACAGTTATACCATAGAGTTCCAGAACGGAGTGAAGGGTGAATTCCTGAAAGACGGCGACGTATTCAAGGTGGCGAACTATACGTTTAAGTACAGCATCGATTGACGGGCGGAGAAGGCTGTATTTTAACAAAAATTTTATTTTAAATTAAAATAAAGCCTTGACATCGCATGAAGCGCTGATACACTCGCGGCGGCTTTCCGTAGTGAAACGAGAATCCCCCCGGGTGAAGAGCGTGTCATTATATAAGTGTTTTTAATTCGAGCGGGGGCGATTTAATAAGTCCGCAGCAGAAAAAAAGGAGGTTTTTACATGTCGATAACTCAATTACCCAAGAGCCCGAATAAATTTCATCCTACCGAGCCGAGTGCGGTCGGATCGAGGAATTCGATCGCTCAGGAAGGGCGCGATAAGATCGCGGAATCGAAGCTTGTCATTGATGAAACATCGGACAAGGTATTAAATACCATCATGACCAAACTTCCCGAAGAGGTTCTCTCCAAGCTTGATATAATGGGCGGGCTGAAAGAGAAAATATACAACTATGTCAACCAGGCCTACGTCAACATGGCCAACCGCTACACGGTAACCATGGAAGACGAATTCTTAAAAAAGGTCCGCGACTTCGTCGACAAGGAAGAAGCCAAGGGTCTGGCTCGGTATACCTCCCGCGAAATGATCGAGCTGCTCGACAAGATCGGTGGCGCCGACAAGTTCAACACCGGCGAAATCGAGAAATCGATGGTCAACATGTACGGACACCTTCAGGGCCATATCCAGCGCGGCATGAATGACCTTGAAAATGAAACCAACGCCATCCTGAGACAGAAGACCGATGTCGGCGCCTTCGTCCGCGGTGAAAACGCCTATGCAATCATCAAGTGTATCTTTAAGGATAATCAGCTTCGGCCCAAGTATGTTTACGATGTCAAGCTGTCGATCAACATCCTCGACAGCGAGCTGGTCAGTCCGATCTACCACTACCAGGTAACCGTCGAGTCTCTCCTTAAAGACGCCATACAGAAACACATTCAGGACCTCATAGACAAACAGGTACAGCAGCTTACCGAGGAGCTGGTCGACCAGGGCAAGAGCGAACTGTCGGGTTCGGAGATAATGTTCGAGAGGATCAAGAGGATCGACAGCTATACCGACGACGACAAGGAAGATGAAAAGTCCCGCCGGTACACCATTCTCGCCAAAAAGTTCCTGGACAAGATCGAAGGCCTCCGCGCTGAGATCGACATCGAGGAGTACGATCCGCTGAACATCCGCGAGAACATCAAGCATATCATTGACTCCGAAAATATCCGTAACCGTGGCTATAACACCGCGATCAACGCGCTTACTTCGATCCTCGACACCTCGAAGCTTGGCTATCAGGTGTGCGACAACATGAAGAACGCCCGCGTATGCCAGATCAGGGAATACGAGGAAATGGACAGGACGATTCTTCCCGACGAGCGCTATGCCATCAGGCTGGCCTACTACGACCAGAACCAGCTGCGCGAAGAGAAGCGCGAGTTCGACCGCCAGATGGAGGGCTTCACGAAAGAGATTCTGCGCGCGTGGGACGTTGTGCATGCCCATTACGAGTCCAAGAAGCGCTTCCGTTCACTGAAGGATTTCGACGATCTCTGCAGCCGCCTCATGAGCAAGGAGTGGAGACGCGGCAAGAAGGAAGAAGAGGCCGATCCAGATCGGAA
>JBFZEY010000097.1:0-8182 GCA_041306625.1 Spirochaetota bacterium
TTTTATTTGGACCGGTTTATGATGCATAAATTATTGACATATCCCGCCGCATGGGGCAATTCTCCAAAGTCGAAACGCGCCGGCATGACGCATGATCGATCCGTCGTAAGAAAATGAGGAATGTAATTCTCGATGTGCACTGCCTGTTCCATGACGGCAAAAGGAAGGTTCAATATACATGAATGATCACAAAATCGCCGTCCTTCTCGGCGACGGTATGGCGGATTATGCCATCGATTCGCTCGGCGGTAAAACACCGCTTGAGGCCGCCGCCACTCCCAACATGGATTTCCTCGCCATAAACGGCCTCCTGGGTCTGGCCAAAACGGTGCCCGACGGCCTGACTCCCGGAAGCGATACGGCGAATATTTCGGTGTTCGGGTATAATCCCCGGGATGTCTATACGGGGCGCGCACCGCTCGAAGCGCTGAACATGGGGATCGAAATGGGCCCGCGCGACGTGGCGTTTCGCTGCAACCTGGTGACGATCGATCAGGACGGTGTTCTCGTCGATTTCAGCGCGCACCATATCGAGACTGCTTTCGCGCATATGGTGATTCGGGAGATCGCGTCGGCTCTGGGAACAAAGTCGCTCGAGTTTCATCCCGGCGTTTCATACCGGCATATCCTGGTGTGGAGGGACTACCCGCACGAAGACCTGGCCGGGACCACTCCGCCGCATGATATCCAGGGTCAGGGCGCGGACCGGCACCGGCCGCACGGTCCCGGTGCGGAGACGCTTAACCGTCTGATGGATGAATCGATGCGGGTCATCCGGTCATCGCCGGCGATCAAAGAGGCGTTGGGGCGCTATCACGGGAGGCCCGTTTCGGCCTGGCTGTGGGGGGCGGGGCGGAAGCCTTCGATGCCATCGCTCAGGGAGCGCTTCGGGCTCTCGGGCTACACGATATCCGCGGTGGACCTTATCCATGGCATCGGCCGGGCGGTGGGGCTCTCACCGCTTCGGGTCGACGGAGCGACGGGTTACCTGGACACCAACTATCGCGGGAAGGCGGACGCGCTCCTTTCGGCGATGGAACGCTCCAATTTCGTCTTCCTGCACGTGGAGTCGCCCGACGAATCGGGCCACGAGGGAAACCTCGAGCACAAGCTGAGGGCCATTGAGGATTTCGACGCCATGGTGGTCGGGCCGGTTATACAGGGGATGCGGCGCTATGAAGATTACACCCTGCTCGTGATGCCCGACCATCCGACACCGGTCAGCCTTCGCACGCATACCGCCGACCCGGTGCCTTTCTGCATGTATTCGCCCGGGGGATTCGCCGTGGACGCCTATCGCCGCGACGGCATAAGCGGTTTCAACGAGCCGTCGGCCGGAAGAACCGGCCTGTACGTCGGGGAGGCGCATCGCCTGATGGATATCATGATGAAAAAAGCTTTTAAATGGTGAACCATGAAACGTTCGACGATTATCGGAATCATCATTCTCGCCGGCGCGTTCGTTGCGCTCATCGCGTGGGCGCTCCTTCGCGGGTACGACCTCGAGGACGCGATAGACAGGTATGAGAGCGGCAGGTACCTGGCCGCGATTGATATACTCGGCCGCCTCCAGCGCACCGCCGACTACGATGCCGGCGAAAAGATCTATTATTACCGCTGCAGGGCCCTCAACGGCCTTGCGGAGGAGCTTGAGCGCAAATACGACGACGAGCTGAGAGCCGTGGCCCCGGATAACACCGACGAGCGTGGCAGGGAAAGGGAACGGGGCTATCTGGAGAAAAAGCTCGCGAAGATAAACGACGAGATCGCCGCCGACCTGACGCTCGTTGTCGATAAAAAAATGGGGAGAATCGTTTCGCGCGGAAAATTTTACGATGAGTTCGTCGCGCGTTACAAGGGCAGCCGGTATATCGAGGACCTTGATTTCGAGGAGCTGAAAAAGGTCGAGCGCCTGGAACCGGGGCGGCTGCTCGGCGCAATCGCCGGTTTTTACGCGCGCTATCCCGGCACCATTCACCTCGGCCCCATTGTGCGGATGATTTTCTCCGTGCTCGGGGAGGGAAGCGTAACGGTGAAGGAACGTGAGGGAATCGTCAGGGAGCTCGTCATCGAATATGCCCGCAGATATCCGACCAGCGCGGAGGTGCAGCGGCTCTTTACCTGCGTGGGAGACGACGTCAATCTGCGCAACTCGCCCGGAATCGAGGGGCAGATTGTAGGTAAGATCGCCCGCGATGAAGTCGTTCTTCAACTGGAGAAATCGATGGATACCGCACAGGTGGGCGACGTCCGCGACCACTGGTATCGTATCGCGGCGATGGGAGGATTGCGCGGATGGATCTTCGGGAAATTTCTGAAGCCGATCGAGGTTACTCCTTACGCGGAGGACGGAGAAGGGGGGGCATGGGCGATCGAGGACCGTTTCGCGGAATGGGACGATTCGTATACGCCGAAGAACTGGATGCATATGGAGAACGCCGACCGTTCGTCCGTATCCTTTGCGGGCCCGGGGGGCGCGAAAATACTCAGGCTTAACGCGGTGAAGGGAAAGGCCACCGGCCTTTTTCGGCGCTTCGATCCGGGAACGAGCTTTGCGCTCGGGGTGCGGGCGCGAATGGTCGCGGGCGATTCGGTCGTCCTGATCGCAAAGGTTTTCGGAGGCGGGAAGGCCTATGCGCTTACCATACGCGGCGAGGAGATCGAATTGTCCGGCAGGAAGATACCGCTGCATACAGCGGACTGGCACGATTACACGATCGAGAGCTCGGACGGGGGCCATGCTCGTCTCCTGGTTGACGGCGAGCCGGTGTTGAGCAGGATACCGCCGGCCGGCAGTGAGGTATTCGCGGGACGCGGGATCTACTGTCTGTACACCGATGAGAATGAGGCGGCGCTTGTGGAAGTTGAATACATTAAATTGAGATGAAAAAAAAGCGGCATCGCCCGATGCCGCTTTCAGAAGCATTATCCAGGACGTCTACCACTCGTCGCTCTGGCGGTCCGTGTATTTCTCGCGTACCGTTGCGATGATATCGTCCATGTAGAAATAATTCCACAGGGGCAGGCGTCCGCTGTTTCCCGGCTTGTAGAGAAACTTCATGATCTCGAGCTGGCGCTTCTGTGTAAGGTACTTATCTTCCTGCGCCACCTGGTCGGAAAGGGTAACGGTCATTTTCCTCCATCCGAGGAAGTTCAACTTTCCAATCGGGATCCTGTGGACCTTAAGATCGGCGTCTTTAAGAAAAATGGAAAGCTCTCCCGAGAAGTTCTTGCCGTATACCCAGATCGAAATGCTTTTGCAGAACTTGTCTATGATCAGGGGTTTAGGGGGATTTATTGTAAGGCTGTCACCCTGCTTTCCATAGATCTTCGCGCCGAGGTATTTTTTCGAGTTGCTGATTGGCGCGGGGAACTGGTCCCGGATCGAAATGCTCGCCTGCTGTTCGCCGGACTTGGTGAAACTCATGTCCTTGTCCGCGTATTGCGTTGTCTCGAAGTCCTCGACGGTGAATTCGGAATAAAGTTGATCGCCGGTGACCACCTTGTCAGTCGCGGCCGGTTTTTCGGCGGGCTTTTCCTGCGCGTAAACGGGCAAAAGCGCCATGAGAAGAATAAGCGAGAAAAGTACACTTCGTTTCATGTAACGCATTCCTCCAGTGAATTAATTAGCGTCGTCGGTTAATCCGGGAACGCGGCACTCCCTACCGCCCGCGGCGGGGGAATCCCGCGTTTACCGGTCGCGCGACAATCCGGTTCAAACGGCCATGCATTACGACCCGCTGCCAATTGCCGAAATGCCACCATTTCGCCCTTCGGCAGACTGAAAAATCCTTGAATATTCCGGTCGTGCAGCAGCCAAGATTATAGAAAAGAATTCATTGGTAATCAATATATTTGAAGTATACTCCCGATGCCGACGTATGTCAATCAATAATCGGGGACGGTGGCGGTATTGGGTTAACCGATTATTTATGATAGAATGTATCTAAATGGTTGCATTTGATGTCTTAATTTTAAATACTGCGCACCGCCGGCCCGGGTCGTCCGGTTAATGGAAATGAGCGGAAGGAAAAACGGGATAACATGTATTCTGATCGTCGCGCTCGTGCTCTTCGCGGCGCCGGGCGCCCTGCGCGCGGCCGCCGATTCGGGCTATGAATGGTTCTGGGTCTTCTACGAAAAGGACTCGGCGCGCCCGTACTCCAGCATCGTGTACCGGCCTTTTTATATGCGAAACGCCTATGACGGCGGCAGGACATTCCGTGCATCGCTTATGCCGGTCGTCTACTGGGAGTACGCCACGGCCCGAAAGACCGAATGGAAATCCCTGCTCGGATTCGTAGATTCGGTCGACTATACGCACCCCGACGGCCGACCGGACTACGATCTTGGGGTATTCCCGCTCCTGTATTACGGCGACTCGCCCGACAGGCGCGACCGGTACCTTCTTGTGCTGCCGGTCGGCGGCACCGTAAAAGGAAAGCTCGGACAGGACCGGATATCCCCGTGGATATTCCCCGGATTTCTGCTGTTCTTTCTGTATCCGCCGGCAACCACCTGGCAGGCGCTGTTGTACCTCGCCGCTTCCTTCGTGCCGGTGTATGTCGATTATGAGTCGCGTGATTACCGTGCGTTCGGGATACTCTGGCCGCTCATGCAGCGGGGGAAAAGCCCCGACCGGGACGACTTCAGAATACTCCCGTTATACGCGCATAATTACCGGCGCGATGCGTACGACAATTACTCGATTTTGCTGATCGGCAATTACCAGAATGTTCATATGAAGGATGACACCCAGAAAACCCTGTTCGTATTTCCCTTTTACGGAAGGAGGTGGAACACCTCGGACAAGGCGGGCGCATCCACGCTCTTCTGGCCGTTTTTTTCCTGGGGATTCAATATGAAATCGGGTGATTACGAGCTCAACTTCCCATGGCCTCTGGTGATGATTCAGGACTGCGCGGACCCGTTCATCTATAAACGAATTTATTTTCCCTTCTATGGCAGATACGTTTTTGGAAACAGCGAGATGTCTTTCGTAACGCCGCTTCATTTTCGGCTGACGAAAAAAAACGAATCCATGGCGAGCGACTATACCGTCAACGCGCTCATCGTGTGGTACTTCAAGCGCGATTACCACGGCGGGCCCGATCCCCAATATGGTAATTCGTGGCGGTATTTCAAGATCTGGCCGCTGTTTCAGTACGAGCGCGACGACCGCGGGAACATGTCGTTTTCGACGCTCTCGCTGCTTCCTTTTCGCGATCCTGACGGATATGAACTGTTATACCAGCCGTTCTGGACGCTGTTCGAATACCGGCGGTTCGAATCGGGCGAGAAACGCTTCGGTATTCTGCTTCGCACCTATTACCAGGCGTGGAGCGCGGACTTCCTCGACCTGCGGGTCCCTCTCCTTTTCAGTTTTCGCAGATCCAAAGATGAATTGACGAAATGGTCTTTTCTGTGTTCCATGTTTGCCTATACGCGGAGCGGAAGCCTGAAAAAAATAAACGTGCTGTGGATACCCATCACGATCGCAGGAGGGGACCCGGGTGAAGAACGGCAAGCGGAACGCGATGAGATCACGGACGTCGACTGGAGCGGGCCGGTTTTCCCTGTGCCGGTTGTTCCGCCCGCCAGATGGGCTCTCGGTGAGAACTGGCAAACGGACTGTATGCGGTATTCAAAGGCGATATTTTAAAATGGAACGGAAACGGGCCGGATGAACAGCGGGATTAATAATACGGGGCGGAGGCTTGGCGGCATTTTCGAGCTGATCGGTTCGAGGGTGATGGAATTCCTCGACCAGGCGGGCTACACCATCCTGCTGCTCGCCCGTGCGTTCTATTATCTGAAAGATGCGCCGCCCAAGGCTCGGGAGATCGTCACCCAGATGTATTTCGCAGGGGTGAAGACGCTGGTGGTGTGTTCGCTGGTCGGCGTCTTCACGGGAATGATCCTCGCGCTTCAGACGGGGATAGAGCTGCAGAACTTCGGGATGCAGTACCAGATCGGCCATCTCATCGTCGCATCAATGACCAGGGAGATGGGCCCCTTTATGGCCGCGATCATCATTACGGCGTCGGTCGGTTCGGCCATGGCGGCCGAGATCGGCACCATGAAGGTTTATGACGAGATCGACGCACTCGAGATGATGTCGATAAGCCCGGTGAAGTTCCTCGTTATGCCCAGGGTCGCGGCGCTCGCCACCATGATGCCGGTGGTGTCCGTTTACATCATCGTCCTCGCCTGCCTGGGTGGCGCCGTGGTCGCGAATTCTATACTCAATGTGTCGTTCAACGTGTACATGAAGCACCTGTACAAGGGAATACATTTCAAGCCGATATACGTGGGGCTCCTCAAATCGTTCGTGTTCGGTCTCATCATATCGGGAGTGAGCTGCGCCTACGGACTTCGGGCGACGAGCGGGGAGCTCGGGGTGGGGCACGCCACGCGCTCGTCGGTGGTGGCGTCCTTTCTCATGGTGCTCATCATCGGCTATTTCATCACCGCGATATTTTACGGATGATCATGATAGAGTTTGTGGACGTGCATAAATCGTTCGGTCCGAAGCGGGTGCTCGGCGGGTTCAATCTTAGCATCGAAAAAGGTGAGACCTTCGTCATCATCGGCCAGTCGGGCATAGGGAAGACCGTTGCGCTGCGGCACGTGGCGGGGCTGCTCCATCCGGATTCGGGGACGGTACTCGTGGAGGGGGTGCAGGTGAACGGTGCGTCGCCGGGGACCATGCGGAAATTGCGCGAGCGAATGGGGGTGCTCTTCCAGTCCGGTGCGCTGATCAACTGGATGACGGTGGCCGAAAACGTGGCGCTCCCCCTCTCGGAGCACCGGCGGTTTCCGAAAAAGGAGATCGACCGCCTGGTCGATGAAAAGCTCGGACTCCTGGAGCTCGGCGACGCGAAACAGAAAACCCCGTCGGAGATAAGCGGCGGAATGAAAAAACGCGTTGCGCTGGCGCGGGTGCTCATGAGCAATCCGGATATCATCCTGTACGACGAACCCACCACGGGCCTCGATCCGGTGATGTCCATGGTGATCAGCGACCTTATCCGGCAGATGCAGCGTGATTTCGGTGTAACGTCGCTCGTGGTGACGCACGATATGAAAAGCGCCTTCCATGTCGGTGACAGGATCGGGATGCTCTACGGGGGTGAACTGGTGCAGGTCGGTTCGCCGGAGGAGATCATGAACACGGAAAACGCCGTGGTCAGGCAGTTCATCAACGGAGACCTGGAAGGTCCCATCCGCGCACAGTGAGCCCGCCGTACGTGCGCGATGACGGGACCGGTCTGAAACGGACGACAGGGCCATTTATTGGAGGTATGCGAAATGCGGATAAAAAACGAAGTTGCGGTTGGTGTGCTCTTCATGGTCGCCATGATCGTGCTGGGGTATTTCACCATAATGGTGAAGGATGAGATATTCGAGCCCAAGGACTACTATGTGATGCACGCGGTATTCTCCAACGTCGAGGGGCTGGAGGTCAAGGACGACGTGAAGGTGAGCGGAGTACGTGCCGGCGTGGTCGACAGAATAGTCCTCGAAGAGGAATATATATCGGTGTACATGAAGATGTACAGCCGTTTCACGATGTTCGAGAACTACCGTATCAAGATCGCCGCCGAATCGGCACTGGGCGGTAAATACATCGCCATATACCCCGGAGAACGCGAGAGGACGGGCCGCAAATTCAGCGAGATCGATTACCGCACGAACATGAAGGGCATATCCGGTGACGATCCGATCGCCCTGTTCTCGGACCTTGTAAACGAGAACCGCGAGAACATCTACGAGACAATCCGTAATATCCAGCAGATAACCTCAAAGATGAATTCGGGCCAGGGGACGCTGGGCCAGCTCATCAACGACAACAGGGTGCATGAAAACGCCAATGACCTGATCCGCGAGCTCAGGGACACCATGGAGGATGCGCGCGAGCAGGCACCGATTACCAGCTTTATCCGGGCGGCGCTGACCGCCTTCTAGCGGGCGGGTGTTTTTTGCTATTGACTTTTTATCCCTCTTTTGTAGGCTTTGCCGTGGCGCCGGAAAGGGTGTCCGCGCATGCGTTTCGCCCGCGCTTTGTAAATTCGGTTTTTCTGGATACTCTGTCATGAAACTTCGGAGAACGCTCCTTGCGGCTTCCCTCGTAATCGTATTCCTCGCGTCACCGGTCCCCCGCGCCGTGGCGTACAAGTTC
>JBFZEY010000098.1:0-2512 GCA_041306625.1 Spirochaetota bacterium
CCCGATCGCCAGAATGTCTCCCTGCGCTGGCGGCGCGGCCGGATCGGCGAAGGTTATATCGGCTGCGGTAAGCGATGTGCACGATGGCAGGAACCGCGCCATCTCCGACGCCGCAAAACACCCGGTGCAGACATCGTCATCCGCAGTGTCATCATCCCACCAGTCCACACTCTCCTCGGCGGTTGCGGCTTCCTCGACGCTCGCGAAAGGCCCTGCGCTCACGAGAATGGTCAACGGTCGGGAATAGACAGCCGACGGTTGCAGAAACAACAGGCACCATAGACTGAGAACCGGAAGAAAGACCTTGATTCCACTCATCATCTTCGAACACCTCCTGATCAAAGGCGATTAATGTTCTTTTTCCACCCCGTCCATCCTGGTTATACATTTAAAAAAAATACTTGACAACCCCATTTCAACTGTATATATTGTGTATGTACAGTACAGACAATAAAAACAGAGTCGTCCATGAAAACTCTTCTGACCATCGCTTCCATTCTGCTCTGGATTGCCGCGCTGATGGGGGATATTCACCCCGCAGTTTCGGCGGTTTTCATGGTCGTCAATTTTATTTTCTCATGGTAACGAAAGGAATATAGAGCCATGAAGTTCGCTCGTAAAGAGAATATTCGAACAATGATTCCGCCGGCCAGTAGCCGCAATCAAACGGCCATTATCCGGCGCAGCGAAACGAGGCGCGTATGTTGCTCAATCTGACAGACCTCTCCTCCGAGCCGCTGCAGCAGCAGATCATACGCCAGGTGAGGGCGATGATTCTCTCCGGTGAGCTTCCCGCCGGGAGCGATCTTCCCTCCATCCGGGGGCTGGCGAGGGAGAACCGCGTCAGCGTGATCACTGTGCAGCGGGCGTACGAGGAGCTCGCACGCGAGGATGTTATCCACTCGCGGCGCGGCAAGGGATTCTTCGTCTCGGAAATCCCCGACCGCAAGAAACAGGACATCGCCCGTCAGCGGCTCCGGGAACGTCTCACCCCGGCAATCGAACAGGCGTCGGCGGATGGCCTCTCGCCGGAGGACATCGTAAAAACAGTCGCCGACTTACTCGCCGCGAAACCTTTATCTCATAAGGAGGAATAGAACCATGGCAAAGGCATTCCAGCTCTTCGACACGGTCAAGCGTTACCCGTCCTTCACCCTCGGACCGCTCAACTTCGACCTCGAACCGGGCACCGTCCTCGGTTTCATCGGGCCCAACGGTTCCGGCAAGACCACGACCCTTCACTGCCTCACCGGGCTGGTGAGAGCCGACGGCGGACGGATCGAAATCTTAGGGCGCGAGAACGATCTTTCGAATCCCGCATGGAAACACGACATCGGCTATGTCGGCGACGAGCATGTCTTCTACGAGCGCTGGAGCGGCGCGAAGAACCTGAAGTTCATCTCGCAGTTCTATCCAGCATGGTCCGACGATCTTGCAATGAAGCTGGCTCGCCGCTTCGATCTCCCCCTCGACAAACCGGCGCGGGATCTCTCGAAGGGCAACCGCGTGAAGCTCTCCCTCGTGGCGGCGCTGGCTCATTCGCCCCGTCTCCTGCTCTTCGACGAGCCCACCTCCGGGCTCGATCCGGTGGTGCGCGACGAGGCGCTCGATGTCCTCTTCGAGCTCATGGAGACCGGCGAGCGGGCTATTTTCTACTCGACACACATCCTCTCCGACATCAGCCGCCTCGCTGACGAGCTTGCGTTCATCATCGATGGCAAGGTTATGCTCAGGACAGCCAAGGACGACCTCACCGATCAGTGGCGCTCGATATCCTTCCGCCTCGCCGAGGAGAATGTCCGGTTCGACTCCGCCGTAACGGTGCGCCGATCGGGACAAGACCATCAGGTGGTTACCTGCGACAGCGAGGCCACACTGCGCCAGCTCAAAGCGCTCGGGGCAGAAAACATCAGCGAAAACCGCATGAGCGTTGACGAGATCGCCGTGCAGATACTCAGGGAGAAAAAAGATGTTAAAGCTTCTCAGAGCTGAAATTGCCTACTACTGGAAGATTATGGTCATTCCGGTCATCGTCCTGGCGCTGTGGACCGCAGGTGTGTTTGTCTTCACCGGAGCCGTAGGTTCGGAAAGTGATATCTTTGGTATACTTACACTGGCATCCGGCGCGGCGCCTTTTGTCTTCTTTTTCATCATGATCGACCGGTTCAAAACCCGTCGCGACCGCTTTCATGTCAGCCTCCCTGTCTCGCCTGCCGAAGTGGTTGCCGCGAGGTATCTGAGTCTTATTATTAGCTGGCTGTTTGTTCTATCGGTCATGTTATTGGTATTGGTTGCGGTCTATCCCGGTGTTTCCCTGAAATTGTCTTTGGCAATGGCAGCCGTATTCACCGGCATTCTGTTGTACTTCGCCATTTCATACATCGTTTCGCGCGACCTCGCGTACCGGATCGGAGGAAAAGGCAACAAACCTGGATTTCGCTGGGAATCTCTGCCGGTTGTTGTCATACCGTGGGTAAATCTTGGTTTGCTTCTTTATTTCGTCCTGCTTCCG
>JBFZEY010000099.1:0-2864 GCA_041306625.1 Spirochaetota bacterium
CAAGGGGTTTTATCACGTCCACGCGTTACTCAGACGATTCTGGATAATATTTCATATCCTCTCTTAATTCTTCAGGCAGGTACCGGGTACGGCAAAAGTACCGAACTTGTTACGCTCACCGCCGCCTCCCGGAGGCACCGCAATCGTCAGCTTGTCGCCCAGCGTACCAAGCAGCCAGGCGGGGTTCTCGACCATCATCTGCAGCAGGATGAGCAGGGCTCCGCGCGTCACGAAGAAGCGCGTGATCCTGTTCTCGGTCCACCCGGCCTTGCGCCGCGCCGCCGCGAACAGGATCATGCCGGCGCCCATAAGGAAGAAAAATCCCGGGGCGCAGAGGTGAGTCACCCAGCGCGTCAGGAACGCGAGGGCGTCCGCATACCGGGGAAGCGGCAGGCCCCAGAACTCCCCGGGGTGCAACTTGCCGACAAAGTAGCTGGCGTGATCGACCGCCATGAGAACCATGATGAGGCCCCGGAGGGCGTCCAGCGAAACGAGCCGGTCTTTGGCCCGGGCCAGTGAACAGGGGGTCGCCTCATCCATTACGGAGCATTGTAGCCCTGGCCTCGATCGGAAATCAAGAACTGAATGAAATGCCTTGAATGGAATGCCTTGGCTGCTGTTAGTAATTGATAAAAATACAGTAAGGCCGATCTCCAATCAAGATTTATTGGAATTTCCTTTTTGCGCTCGGCCTGAAATCTCTGGCCGCGGACTCCGTAGCAACCCGTCCCCTCCAAAACAGAGGATATCCCGGCCGGGGACGAGAGTCAGGAGCTTGAGATCCGGCGGCCCGGGACCGCAGAAATCTCCTCTCAAAAAAGGGCTGAGCCCCTCTCGGGGATCAGACCTTTGCGTTCGAATTTAGTCAGCTATCGGGACTTCAGACCGGGGACACGTACGAAGCGTACATGTCCCCTCGCGATCACAGTACCGGCCGCCGCCCTTGAGGACGAGCCGGGTGGTATCGGCATTGGGGAAATTGGTGCTCTGCTTCACGACCAGATCGCGCTCTGTCCAGTTGAGCGCCGCGAAGAGGCGGGCGCCATGCTGACCGGTTTCTTTCAGGCACGAAGGGGTACCGGAGCGGTTGAACGGGACGGTCTCTAAAATCGTTATACCGGGTGACTGGAATCGTGGGTTCGAATCCCACCCCCTTCCGAAGTACTTTTCACATTGGGATGAGAACCCACAAAAATCTGGTTCACTTCACTTTTTTTGTTCCGATCGATCACGTGTCAACTCATATAACCATGTTACCGACCATGATAAATGAAAGCCGCCGTATTCTTCCCTAAGGATAGGAAATTCCTTATTTCGCGCGGCATAGGATCGCCGGCTTCGGGTTCGGAATTAACTCCTCCCCTCATGAAATAAAGATATCCCGGCCCCGGACATGTGTCAAGAACTCAAGATCCAGGGGCCGGTGCGCGCTATCGGGGCGACCGCCCTGCTTCAAGGTCACGTTCAGATACACCGAATACCGCCCGTAGGTTTCATAGAACGGCTTCAAGGCGATGCCGCCGACGCTGAAACGAAGGGTGCCGGGATCGCCCGTGATGGACTTGCATATTCAAAAAGTTGCTGACAAAATGGGCGAGGAAAGGGGGGCAGGTCACATAATCATCGAGAAATAGGATTTCAGCTTTGGTTTTCAATAATTTTCACTTCCTGCCGAGGACGAAACAGCATTCCTTGAAGCGCAATGCCGCAGGGAATGGCTCCAGGCCCTGCGCCTTGAGTGCCTCGATGGTGGTGGGCCAGGTCGGTGCCGCCGCCGTGCGGCCCTGAGCCGCTAACAGCTTCGGACCATAACCGATGACACCGGCCTCCCCGGCGACCGGGCCGGCAGGCAGGCGCTTGAAATGCCGGTCCTCGGCATAAATCCCGCCAGCATAGATGAAGGTCGCCTCCGACACCGGCCTGGCCGTGGCGCAGAAACCATCCCTTGTCACCAGCGGCAGAGCACTGCCGTCCGCAGCCACCGCCGTGACCGCGTTAGCCCAGTGGGGCTGTCGCACCCGCAGCACTGTGGCGGGAAGGCCGTCAAGACGTATGCGCTGACGCAGCACCTCGCCCTCAGCGGCAACCGGACGTATTTCGGATACCGCCGTTCCATCCGCGCACTTGGCGGTGAAATCCAGGGCGAAATTACAGATAAGACCCGCCTCACTGCGGTTAAGAAGATGCGAACGCAGATTCACAAAACCAAGCTGGCCATGAAAAGTACAGCACCATACCGCTTCCTCATATGAATCTCCAAAGCCGAAGACGCCGTCCTCGTCGCATAGCATATTGCGATGACCGAAGCCGCCCTTAGGCGTCTGATTCTGGAGAAAATGATTATGCAGCGTACGCTCTGCCATGGCCCAATAGCGCGCCTTGCCCGTGACGCGGCCCAGCGCCAAGTTCAGACGCAGCCAGTCGGCAATGGCGCAGCCTTCGTCGCGCGCGAACGTCACCCAACACCTCTCCAGTATGCCGCCCGCTGGATTGATATAGCCGCCCGTCACGAGTTCATCCCAGCGTTTCTCAACTCGTTCCAGGTACGACACATCCCCGGTCGCCTCGTACAGCAGCATGAGCGACCCCTGGTTACAAAGCATACCGTGGGCATGGTCGATAGGCAGCCGGTCGAATGGCTTGTAAAAAGCCGCCATGGTGACGGCGGCTTCGAGATACTTCCGCTCGCCGGTGAGTGTATGGAGCTTCACCAGGCCCTCCATCGCCGGGAAATAACACGTCACATATCCTGCTGCATAAGTATCACCGCCGGTGTACTCGCTCATGCGTGCCGGATCGGCAAAGCGCGGGATAAGACCGACATAGAAGTCACCGAGCCTGCGCGCCATCGCCAGCAGGGGCGC
>JBFZEY010000100.1:0-7010 GCA_041306625.1 Spirochaetota bacterium
TGAAAGTCACGCCCGGCGGAACCACGGGGACCTCGGTCGCCATTGCGGCGTATTACCACGTGGCCTCGGGCATGTTTGACCGCGTACTCGCCATCGGCTGGGAGAAAAATTCCGAAAGCGACACGACGGGTGCGATCATCACCTGCAGTGATCCCATATGGGACCGCTTTTCCTATTCGGGCGCCATACCGAGCCTGGCGACGGAGGCAACTTCGTACATGAATAAAAGCGGAGCGACACAGGAAGACGCCGCTCTCGTGGCGGAACGCGACCGCGCGAACGCCCTCAATAATCCATACGCTCATCTGAGGAAACCGCTTTCGGTGAAGGAAATCATGGATTCGCCAATGCTCGCCTATCCGATAAAACTCGGGGATATCTGTCCACGGAGCGACGGGGCATGCGCCGTGGTTTTCGCGGCGGACGGGATGGCGCAGAAAATGACGAAAAAGCCGGCGTGGGTAAGCGCGGTGTCGGTACGGCACACCTATACCTGGTTCGGAGATTCAACGGATTACGAGAAGGGCCTCGTGTCGCTGCAGCGGGCTTCCAGAGAGGCTTACGGGGCGGCGGGCATTACGCGGCCGGCCGATGAAATCGACGTGGCCGAACTCTATCTTCCGTATACGTTCGCGGGCCTCAAGTGGATCGAAGACCTCGGTTTCTGCGAACCGAACGAAGGCGCCCGGTTTGTTCGGGAGGGGAATACGCACATGGGGGGAAAGATACCGGTTAACCCGTCGGGAGGTGTCATCAGCACCAACTGTATCGGCGCCACGGCACTGCTGAGGGTCGCCGAAGCGGCAATTCAGATTATGGGGAAAGGCGGAGAACGCCAGGTACCCGATGTAAGGAGAGCGCTTGCAACCGGGTTCGGCGGTTGTTTCTGGTCGGATGTCGTCATAATGAGCGCGGAACGGCCGTAGCCAATAGAGGGGTCACAGTATGGGAACGGAAAGGGATTACACTGAATATCTGGTAGTGACGCTGGCCGAGGCGATGCCGTACGAATGGTCGGTCGGGCTGTGGGGGAGTGTTTTCTTCCAGGGAATAAAAGAACACGGGCGGTTTACGGGAATCCGCTGTCAGAAATGTGGTACGGTATACGTGCCGCCAAGGAGGGTATGCGGGCCGTGTTTTGCCGAACTGAACGAGCTCGTACCCCTGAGCGATACCGGAACTATTGTGGCGTTTTCAACGGTAAACTATCCATTCATCGACCCGGCGACTGGGCGACAGCGCCCCATACCGTATACCTACGGATATATCCGCATAGACGGCGCGGACAACATCTTCTCGCATATCATCAACGAGACGGATGTGAGTAAAATCAGGGTCGGCATGAAGGTGCGCGCTAAATTCAGGGCGCGGGATGAAATGCAAGGCAATATTCAAGACATACGCTATTTCGATATCGTAGAATAAGCGGTGCTATCGTGCAGTTCGGTTGAACGGACTCGACAACAATGTGACAGGAAACAGTGCGACCGATGGGCAACAATTATTTCAAACGCGACGACAGGGACGTTTATTTCGCGCTCAAGGAACATCTGAAAATTGATAAGCTTCTAACGTACGCGAAGTTCAGGGACTTCTCCATGGAAGATTTTAACATGGTTATCGACCTTGCGAAACGCGTGGCGCGCGATGAGATCGCGCCGACATTTCAGGACACCGATCGTAATGACGCAGCCCGTTTCGAGAACGGCAAAGTGTATGCACCGAAGTGTTTTCATCATCTATGGAATATCTTCAAAGAAAGTGGGCTATTTGCCCTTACGCAGGGCCAGGAATTCGGCGGACAGGGTCTGCCGCTCGTTGTCGCCGAGGCGGCCACGGAATTTTTCATGAGCGCCAATTTCGCTTTCGGAACGTATTCCGGGATGGGCCCCGGCCAGGGCGCGATGATAGAGAACTTCGGATCGCAGAAGCAGAAAGAACTGTTCTGCGCCAGGCTTTATGACGGAACATGGGGTGGGGCCATGGCGCTTACCGAGCCGGATGTCGGGTCGGACGCCCACCTGGTCGCCGCCAGGGCCGTTAAAAATGGGGAATACTACAGCATTACCGGATCGAAGGTCTTCATAACATCGGGCGATCACGATCTTACCGAAAACATTATTCATCTCGTCCTTGCGCGGATAGATGGCGCGCCGGGGGGGGCCAAGGGGGTGTCGCTCTTCGCCGTACCGAAAATATGGGTGAACGAAGACGGGTCGCTCGGGGAGGACAATGACGTTGCCTGTATCGCCCTTGAACACAAAATGGGACTGCACGGCTCGGCCACCTGCCAGATGAGCTACGGCGACAACGGCGCCTGCAGGGGCCATCTTATCGGCGAGCCGGGGATGGGACTGGCGTATATGTTCCAGATGGTGAACGTGGCGCGGATGGCGGTAGGACTCGAATGCGCGGCATTCGCCGCGAACATTTACGCGAACGCCCTGGAATACGCGAAACAGCGGGTGCAGGGGACACGATACGGCGAACGAACGGGTGCGCGGGTACGGATCATCGAGCACGCGGAGGTACGGCGCCACCTGATGATGCTCAAGTCATACAGCGAAGGGATGAGGGCGCTCGTTTACAAGGGATACCTGTGCGAGGATATAGCGCACGCGAGCGATGATGAAAAGGAAAAGCAGCTCGCGAATGACACGCTCGCGCTGTTTACACCGATCATAAAGGGATTCACCTCGGAGCGCATATGGGAGCTGTGCTCGATGGGCATACAGATCTTCGGCGGCTACGGCTATACCGCCGAGTACCCGATAGAGCAGTACGCGAGGGACTGCAAGATTTTCTCGATATGGGACGGGACCACCTACGTGCAATCGATCGACCTGGTGGGAAGAAAGATCGGCATGAACGGCGGAAGGGCCTTCAACGCGTGGATTGACGAGATGAAAGCGTTTATTGTAAACAACTCTGGAGGCGAGTTCGCCGCAGACGTCGGCATTCTCCGTCAATCGATCGAGGATCTGCTGGCGATGGCGAATCATTACGGCGCGGATCACGGAAAAGAGAACGCCGATCTGGTCCCGCTTACGGCGAGCCGTTTCCTCGAGTGCTGCGGCGAGGTCGCGATTGCCCACCTCCTCCTGGAGCAGGGTGTCATCGCAGTGAATTCAGCGGCGGGAATCTCCGGGGAGCATCCGGATTATGCGTTCTACATGGGAAAGGTCGCTTCGGCAAAATTTTTCGCCAGAAACGTTCTTCCGTACGTATCGGCAAGGAAGAGCATCCTTGATAAAGGCGACATGACGGCGGTAACGACGCCGGAAGAGTATCTATAAAGTTCTATCAATAAGGAAAGAGGCCATGGAAAAAACATACATGGAAGATTACGCCGTCGGGGAACGGCTCGTTTCGCCAGGCCGGACAATATGCGAGTCTGACATTCACGCGTTCGCGTCGCTCACGGGAGACTGGCACCAGATACATACCGATGTGGAATTCGCGAAAAAAACCCCGTTCGGCGAGCGAATCGCGCATGGAATGCTTACCCTTTGCGTCGGAAGTGCTCTCATTTTCAGGCTGGGGCAGTATGTATCGCTGCCTAAGACGTTCATTGCGTTTTACGGCATGGATTCGGTGAAGTTTCTGAATCCGGTGAAAATCGGTGACACGATTCGCTGCGAGGTGGAAATAACCGGGCTTGAGGTGAAAGACGAAAAACGCGGCATCATCATATCGAAGAATATGATAAAAAACCAGAGGGACGAGGACGTATGCGTCTACATCACACGGGCGCTGGTCGGGCGTTCGCCATCGGCGTAGGTATGCGTAAAATCGGGTTCCCGCGGGAATGGTCATGGTGAAAATACGTTGCTCCTCATCGATACTGGCATTCGTACTTCAGGGAGCGTGCAGGCAGAGCTGGAGTGGAAGTGGAGACTGCGTACTGCTCGATTTTAAAAACATGTTCTTCGCTCTCGCGGACAGTTCGGGCAGGAGTCCGAATTTCTCTCGGGATCTCTTATGGCATGCGTCGGAAGCTGTCGAGAAAGCAGCTTTATATAGTGAAAACACTGCGTGCGGATCGACAGGCAGAGAAAGGGTGCGGCGGGGAATCGAGGCCGTGTTCGAAGGCGTGCTGGAGAAATTTTATGGATCGGGAAGCAGTACATTGTCGGGTCTGCTTCTTTCGGGAGGAGCTGAGTCGGATGAGGCCATCCTGGTGCATACCGGAGACAGCTCCATCATACTCCTCGACCAGAGCGACGGCAAGGCACGGCCTCTGTCAAAGAGCAATTTCTGGCTGGCGGGTAAAACATTGAAAATGTTTCAGGTTGAAACAGTCCGGCTGCCTCGAGGCTGCAGAGTGCTCATGGCCTCCGACGGGCTCATGGAACTGCTGGACCGGCAGGCGAACGGGCGCGGATGTTTTCTCGAATCCCTTGCCAGCGAGGAATGTGACGATTCGATCGTAAATGCGCTGTACACTGACGCGCTGAAGCGGCCGGGCTATGATGACGCGGGGCTTTTGCTGCTCAAGCCGGGATCGGTCGAAGCATATCCGAAAAAGCTGATAATGGGAGGGAGGATATTCCCCACGGCCGTGACGCCCGCCGGTGAGCCGCCTGCGGGGGACTATCGATTGCGCGAAGAATGCGATGTACGCTTGCTCGCGCTGTGATTGCGCTGACGCTTGCGCCGGGCCGATCTAACGGGTTGTCGCAGAAACGGTTAACAGTGCCCGGCTGGCCGGCTTCAGGGTTTGAGCGGCGCGCGTCAGGCGCTAACAGTATATAGTATTGATACATGGAGAATGCGAATGGGTTCCGTGCTTATCGATGAAAGAGACGTAAAGTTTGTTCTGCATGAACAGCTGGAAATAATGAGTCTTACGTCACGTCCGCTTTTCGAGAATTTTTCACGCGAAGAATTCGATATGGTTTTGGACCAGGCCGGAAAATTCGCCGAAAAAGAGCTCATGCCGGCCAACAGCGAAGGCGACAGAACGTGCGCGAAATGGGACAACGGCGCCGTCACGCTGCCGAAAGGATACTATACGCCGCTCAGAATGTTTGGTGAGAATGGCTGGGTTTCAGCGTGCGATGAGCCGGAGATCGGCGGCCAGGGACTCCCGGTGGCGATATTCACCGCGTGCAACGAGTTATTCCATGCCGCGAATACGGCGCTCAACCTGTATCCCAGCCTTGCGCATGGAACGGCCACCATGATCAGGCATCACGGGACGGAGAGCCAGAAGCGAAAATACCTGGAGAAGCTGCTTACTTACGAATGGGCCGGCTCGATGAACCTGACCGAGCCGGGCGCGGGGAGCTCGCTCGCGCAGATACAGACGAAAGCGGTCAGGATGGAGGATGGAAGATATAAAATAAGCGGGCAGAAGATATTCATTACCGGAGGCGAGCACGATGCGCACCCGAACATCATTCATCCCGTTCTCGCCCGAATAGAGGGAGATCCGCCGGGCATAAAGGGAATATCTATATTCCTCGTGCCGAAGTATCATGTACACGAGGACGGAAGCATCGGTGAAAGAAACGACGTGAACTGCGCTGGTATAGAGCACAAAATGGGCATTCGCGGTTCGGCCACCTGCCAGATGAGCTTCGGTGACAATGGAAACTGCGTCGGCGAGATCCTCGGAAAGCCGTGCCAGGGGATCAATATCATGTTCCTCATAATGAACGAGGAACGCCTCAATGTCGGCGTGCAGAGCGTGGGCCTTTCGTCCGCCGCATACCTGAGCGCGCTGGGCTACGCCCGCGAGAGGAAACAGGGTGTCGACATACGCAAAAAGAGCGCGTCCGGCGAACAGGTGCCCATTATCAACCATCCTGATGTTCGCCGCAACCTTCTCGGGATGAAGGCCTTTGTGGATGGACTTAGGGCGCTTAATTACTATACGGCGTACTGCATCGACATGAGGAACGCCGCGCTTGATGAAAGCGAAAAAAAGGACTACGACAGCGTAGTCGATCTGCTGACACCGCTGTGCAAGGCCTATTCATCGATAAAGGGATTTGACGTCTGCAGTAACGCGATGAACGTCTTCGGCGGTTACGGATATTGCCAGGATTACCCCGTGGAGCAGTACCTGCGCGACCAGAAGATAACCGCGCTGTACGAAGGTACCAACGCGATACATTCGATCGATCTTATAACGAGGAAAATCAAAATAAACGAAGGCAGGGCGTTCAAGATGCTCATGAGCATCATGGATTCCTGTATCGAAAATGCTCGGAAAAACCCTGCCACGGCCTCGTACGCGAAAAAGGTCCTTGATGCGAAAAACAGCTTCATAAAGGCGACGGAAACGGTCACATCCATGCTGGGCGGGGGAAAGATACCGGAGGCGCATCACGATTCGCTTGCTTTTCTTGAAATAACGGGAGATGTATTGCTTGCATGGATGCACCTCTGGCAGCTCACGATAGCGGATGAGAGGCTGAGCGAGCTTTTCGTGTCCGCGGGGGCGCTGACGCCTGAGGATAAGTCGGCCTGCATGGAGCAAAACGGTGACGCCGCGTTTTATTCAGGGAAGATACACTCATCCAGGCATTATATATCGAAACTGCTTCCGTTGACAGAGGCACTAATCACTACACTGATGGTTGAGGATTACCCCGCTCTGGAGGTACGGGACGTTTCGTTCTGACGCGTGTTGTGCATTATGGGTTGTATTCCGTGTCGTCGGGCTTCGAGGCACAAGGAATGGGAAGTGAAAAATATTAAAGAACAGGAGGAGGGAGGATGAAAGAGTTAAAGGGGAAATACGTGCTTATAACGGGCGCCGCGTCGGGCATCGGGCGGCTTATGGCGCATTCATTCGCAAAAGAAGGAGCGCATCTTGTCATCTGTGACATCAATGAAAAGGGACTCGCGGAAGTGAAGAAGGAGCTCGGCGGCAAGGGAGTGTCAATTAACTCGTACGCGTGTGACATTTCGAATGAAAAATCGGTCGAAAAAGTTTTCAAGTCGGTCAAGCAGGACGTACCCCGCATAGACTTGCTGATAAATAACGCCGGCATAGTCAC
>JBFZEY010000101.1:0-6700 GCA_041306625.1 Spirochaetota bacterium
GCCAGGGCCTGACGGCTATTATTCTATATAACAGACTTGCTGCATAACTGACAAAAATGTCATCGCGAAGAGGCCGCAGCTTGACGTGGCGATCTCAAAAGGCAACAAGTTATAGGCAAAAAACCAGATACTTTATGAGATTGCCACGCCCCGATACGGCCGGGGCTCGCAATGACACTCAGTAAAGGAACAACTCTAATCTATACGAATCCGCTCACCTCGCGGACGCCTCGCCGGTAATCGAGTCTGAGAGTATGCGTACCATGTCGTACTACGATCTCCCCGGGGGGGAATTCCGCCCGACAGTGCGGATTATCGTAGCGCGGATAGTCCGCAAGCTCCACCGTCTTCCCGTCGTTCCTGAGCCTCCCCTTCCAGCCGAACTCGATCAGTCCGCGCGAGGGCGATTCGAAGCGTACCTTCATTCCTTTAAAAGAGAGAGCGCTGTTCGCCATCACATCAACGAAACGATCGAAGGAGCCGCTCTCGCGCCGGCTTCCAAGCTCGCACAGCCAGATGTTTTGCGCTCCGTCAGCGATAAGCTCACGCCCCGCGTCGGGCCCCTCCCCCTGCCAGCGATAGCCGTTTTGCGAATACAGCGCCAGATAGGCCTCGCCCTTCCGCGCGAACACCCAGCCGCCGCGTTCGAGTACCTCGTCGAAGCGGTCGCGCGGCAGCCACGCGTGCGTGAAGAATAACCGGTCGGTGTGATAGATGCCGGGACGCCTACCGACATTGTACACACAGACCAGCACGTTTTTGACCTGCGCCGCACGCGGCAGACTGCCCGATCCGGTCCAGTAGCCTATCGAGCCGTCCTCATATTTACCGGGATGCGTGGTAAAGCACACGGCCTCGCCGCCCAGGCTCGCCTGCCAGATGTGCTGCTGATCGCCGCCGTAGCCGGGGCGGTAATCCTGCGCACAACTCAGCATGTACTCGCGCGTTTTATAGGTATAGATGTTCACCTCCTCGCGGGTGTTGCGGGTGATGTCCTTCTCAAAGAGGCGCGCCACCAGCGGAAGAAGCCCGAGTTTGCGTGCCGCGACGAGGAGGTGACGCTTCGAGGCGAAGGGCGCGAAAAAAGCGTTCTCCCACCAGCGGAACGTGTCGAAAAGGCGCATAACGGCGGTGATGGTCAGCGGATGCGTGTAGGCCTCGAGGCTGAGCGTCTCCATCACGCACGCCGGATCGCTCAAATCGAGTTCCCAGCGCTTCGCCTCCGCGAGGCGGATACCCATGCGCTGGCGGTTCTCGATCCCGCCGCGAGCGCGGTCGTTCGCGATCTCGTAGATGACACGCGGCAGGCGATACCCCCCCAGCGCGAGCGTGACGGCGCTCATATTATCCTCTCCGGCGAAGACGCCTGTTCCGAATAGCAGCTTCGAGGTGTCGGTCGTCGACTCGATGAAGGGAAAGCGCTTCTCCTTCGCGTAGCTTCGCCCGTGGGTTGAGCCGAAGACGCCCTGGTGGCTGTTGAGCGCCATGTCGAGGAACAGGAGGTCCAGGATGATGACCGCGCGCCGGGCGATAATTTCGTCACGGCAGAAATCCGCAAGGTTCGCCAGGGCCGTAATGTCCTCGTCATAGTACACGTTGGAGAGCCACTCGCTGAAGCCGGTGCGGAAGCGCATCTCCATCCAGCGGAGGATGCGCTTCCGGGCGCGTTCCATGTGCTCGATGCCGGTGAGGCCGCTTCCCTCGAAGGCGCGATCGGGGAAGAGCCGGCCGGCGAGGTACTCGTTCGCCGCGAACATGATCTGGTGGTTTTCGGTCCAGGTGCACATGGAGTCTATGCCCGGCTCGTCCGGCCAGTACTTGAACGAGAGGAGCGTCTTCTCCGCGCGCGACAGGAGTTTCCGGTCGAGCAGGCGGCTCTCCCGAAACTGATACAGCATACGCACGATGCCGAGCATCACGAAGTCGGAACAGTCGCGCCGCTCGTCGATATAGGTGAGCGCCGCGCCGATGAGGCCCGTGTGGACGGGTCCGCGGCCGAGCGCCATACGCGCGAGCTCGCGGAAATGCCCCTTCATGGTTGTGCGGGCGGGATTGGCCACGGCATGTGAGAGGAGCGCTTTCCGGCGGGCCTCGTAGGCCGGCGCGAACTGACTCGGCGCGTAGCGGTCGGGCCGCTCGCACGATGGATAGCCCTTCGGCGGCCTTCCGTACCCTGTGAGCACGTAGTCGGTTGCGCTCGTCGTTTCGATGAAGTCGTGCTGAAACACCGGTTCCCCGTTGTCAGTAATCATCGCGCATGCTCCTTTTTATTGTCATTGAAACTGCACGACATCTCATGCCACCGTTTCATCCGCCGGAAAAACAATTCCGCTGCCCGTCACGGCGGGCCTGGTTCAGACCAGAATATCCTTCAACCGCTTCTCCTCCGCGGCAAGCTCGTCCGTCATGGCACCTGCACGGCGGCGCGCCAGGAAGTCCTTCAGGCGCGCATGCACCTGCGGCGTGAGCGGGAACCTGAGGGCGAAGAACAGGCAAAAAACCAGGAGTACCATCGGTACGGCGGCGAAAACCGCCCTGAGTACCAGCAGAAACGCGCCGGATTGCGGCTGCTGCACAAGCTTAGTGACACCGTCGATCGTCTCGCTCACCGGCGGGACGTAACCGGCAAGCGATATGGCCTGCGATATCAGGAAAATCGCCAGTGCCGAGCTGAGCTTCCGCATGAAGGTCAGAAGGCCCGCGTAGACCCCCTCCCTCCGCATGCCGGTGACAAGCTCATCAACGTCGGGCATGTCGGGAAATATTGCATAGATCATCACCACCACTCCGCCCGTGGCAAGGCCCATGGCGCAGCCGAAGATAAAGACCGATGCGCGGCCCGACGCGGGCGTTATGAAAAAGCTGTAGGCCATCACCACCATCCAGAGGCAGACCGCCGTTATAAAGCCGGTCTTCTTGCTTGTTTTGCGGCTCAGCCAGTAGTACGCCGGAATAACCAGGAGCTGGGTGATGAGGAGCGCGCCGAGCACGTAGTTGGTATCGCCGCCGCGTTTCATGTAATGCGTCATGAAATAGATCACGATGGCCATCACCACGTCCATTGCAAGGAAGCTGAAGAGATACATGCTCATCACATGAAGGAAGGACTTTATTTTAAACGGCTCGCGGTATGCTTTCACCAGGTTGAACTCGGGGAGAACCTCCTGAAACTCGGGCCGCTCCTTTGTGTAGAAGAAGGTCACAAGGAATGGAAGCGCGAAGAAGAGCCCGAAGCTCGCGCCCATCACCATGTGGCCCGTGCGCACGTCCGGTATCATCTTGACGATCTCCATCGGCACGACCGCACAGAGGATCGAGGAGAACATCGAGAATCCCATGCGGATGGAGATGAGCGAGGTGCGCTCGGAGTAGTCGAGCGTGAGCTCGGAGGCGAGCGCGTTGTAGGGCACCATGACCAGCGTGATGACCGCGTCGAAGAAAAAGTAGGCCAGGAGCACAAAGGCGAAGCGCGCGGCCTCGCTCTCGTAGCTCACCGGGTACCAGAGCATGAAATACGACAGGAAAATAAAGGCGACCCCCGCGAGAAGAAACGGCCGCCGCCGACCGAAGCGCGTGCGGGTGCGGTCGGTAATGACTCCCATGAGCGGGTCGTTGACCGCGTCCCATATCTTGCTGACCAGGAGCACCGTGCCGGCGAGCGCGGGGCTTAAGCCCACCACGTCGGTGAGGAAATACAGATAATAGATGCCCACGATGATCATGGACCCGCCGCCGTAGATGTCGCCCATGCCGAACGCGATCTTGCTCCAGAGCGAGAGCTCTCCCGTTTTTCCCTTCATTATGCGCCTCCTTCCATTAAGTTAACGCCATGGCGGTCCGCATCCATGGATAAACGACCGTTATTGCATGCGCCGTACGAGATCATCCTATGAGAATTTTTTTAAGATACCCCTCCTCCTCGGCGAGTTCCGGGGTGCGCACTCCCGAGCGTCGTTTCTCAAGCAGCGCGATTAGCCGGCGGTGCAGCGCCGGCGAGAGCGGATACCGGATACACTGGTACAGACCTATAGAAAGAAAGACGATCGGCGCCAGCACGAAGATGAGCCGGAGTACGAGGATGAAGTCATCGCTCTGCGGCTGCTCCACAAGGCGCGTCACTCCGTCCACCACGGCCTCCTCGGGCTTGTGGTATCCCGCCAGGTGAAGCGAATTCGAGATGATAAAAAGCGCCACGGCGGAGCTTGCCTTGCGCATGAAGGTGAACAGCCCCGAGTACACGCCCTCACGCCGCTCGCCCGAACGCAGCTCGTCGACGTCGGGAATGTCGGGGAACATGGCGAAGACCAGCACGCTGAAGCCCGCGCTGGCCACACCCAGGCAGCCGGCGAAGAGGTAGACGATCACCATGGATGAATCGGGCCCAAGGGTGAAGCTGAAGCACATGGCGGCCATCCAGATGCCCACCGCCATCATGTAGCCGGCTCGCTTGCTGGTGACGCGGCTGATGTAGTCGAAGACCGGCAGGAAGGCGATCTGCACCACGAAGAGCACCCCGAGCACCATGGTCATGTGCTGCTGCATTTTAAGGTAATAGGTGACGAAATAGATCATCACAGCCATGAGCGAGTCCATGGAGAAGAAGGCGAAGATGTACATCATGAGAACTCCGCGGAAGGACCGCACCTGGAAGGGCTCGACGAAGGTGGTGCGCACGGTGTCGCGGAGGTTCCACGGCGGGACCTCCAGCTGGAACTCATCCCGCTCGTAGGTGGCCAGAAAGGTCAGGATGTACGGCAGGCCGAAGAGCAGGCCGAAGCCGAGCGCCATGGCCATGTATCCGGTGCGCTGGTCGCCGAAAGCTTTCACGATCTCGAGCGGCAGTACGGCACAGAGGATTCCGGCGATCCCTGAGAAGACCATTCGAAAGGTGGCGAGCGAGGTCCGCTCGTTGTAATCGGCCGTGAGCTCCGCGGGGAGCGCATTGTAGGGCACCATCACCATGGTGATGATGGTCGAGTAGAAGATATAGGACAATATCACGTAGAGGAAACGAAAAGCCTCGCTTTCGAACGCCACGGGGTACCACATCATGAAGAAGGAGAGCACGATGAGGATGACCCCCGCGAGGAAGTAAGGCCGCCGGCGGCCGAAGCGCGTGCGGGTGCGGTCCGAGATCATTCCCATGATCGGATCGGTGACCGCGTCGTAGATCTTGCTTACCAGGAACACCAGCCCCGCGAGCGACGGGCTGATGCGGACCACATCGGTGAGGAAGTAGAGGTAGTAGAATCCGATGATGGTCATGGCGCCGCCGCCGTAGAGGTCGCCCATGCCGTAGCCGAGTTTTGTGAAAAGCGAGAGCTTCTCGCCGCCTGGTTTGTTCGTCACTATCGTCCTCCTGAATCTTCAATCGGTTCCTTCCGCCCGGTTTCCGCCGAGCGGTAGAGCGCCAGCACTGTCGCGAGTACCGGCAGAGACCTCCCGGCTTCATTGTCGTAGGGCGCGCCGTCGCGCACCCATCGGGTAAAGCCGATGAGGTTGCGCTGGAGCGAGAAGAGCCCCGGGAAGGGCATCGAGTAGCGTTTCTTTCTTACGCCCAGCACTCGAAGGCTCGACGCGGGCGGAAAATCGTCGGGGCCGGTATAGACGGCCGTGCCCCGCTCGCCGTACACTTCAATCGTTACCTTCTGATGAGGATAGACCGTCATCGCCCCGGTGATGCTCAACAGCGCTCCGCTGGCCAGCTCGACCGTTCCCATGCCGAGGTCTTCGACCTCGACGTCGGCGAACCTGCGCCGCGCGGTCATCCCGGCGACGCTAACCGGAGGGCTTCCCATCGCCTCGAGCGCGATGTCGATCCAGTGGCTGGTCTGCGTGATAAGCGTCCCTCCCCCGGCCTCGCGTTTTCTCGAGCGCCAGGCGCCGGTGGCGAAATATTCCGGCCCCCGGTGCCACGGCATGTTGCATCGACAGTGCGAAACGGCTCCCAGAAGCCCCTCGCGGCACATCATGATGAGCGCATGGGCGTTGCGGTCGTAGCGGTACTGGTAGTTGACGGCCAGTTTGAGTTTGTTTCGATATGCGGTATCGACCATCTCGCGCGCCTGGTCTATGGTGATGGCGAGCGGTTTCTCGCAGAGCAGGTTATGGCCCCGCTCCATGGCCTGCATGACGACCGGGTAATGGAGGTGATGAGGGATGCCGACGAAGAGCGCGTCGGGCCGCTCCTTTTCCATAAGTTCCGCGGCGTCGCCGTAGGCGGCCTTAACCGCAAATCGCCGCGCGAAGGCGGCGCGGCGTGCCTCGTCAGGGTCGGCGCAAAAGCCGATGCGCACTCCCGGCGTCATGCCGATCACCCGGGCGAGGTCGGTCGCGATGTCACCACAGCCGATGAATCCAAGCGTAAACGGTTTTTTCATTTTTGCACTCCCTGCCCGGGCCCGTCCATCCCGCACGCCCAGCGCAGGCCGCGCGCGAGCACGTTGACGGTGCCCCGGTGTTTCATTGTTGCGGCGCGATGCCCAGGCGCGTAATAACAGACCCGGCCCTTCCCATAGGAACGGGTCCACACCTGGGGCTCGGGCCCCTTCTCCGTATCCGCGACGAAATGCACGGTGTTTCCGGCGTCGCAGTCGTGCAGGTAGAGCTCGTCGTGCACGGTGAAGTCCTTGATTCCCGTAAAGATTCCCTCTTCCACGCGGCGCAGCGCGAAGGGCTCGATCTTTCCATGCCCGATGAA
>JBFZEY010000102.1:0-3961 GCA_041306625.1 Spirochaetota bacterium
CCATCCGACTATTTCTGAATGGCATCCGGGCCGGTTCCGGAGTCACACTCGAACTGTGCGTCTACGGGCATTCGCGCGGCAGGGAGCTTTTTCTATATAACGGTGACGAATACTCAACGGTAAAAAATATCGAAGAAAACATGAGTATCGCCGTGCTGGTCAAGATTAAACATTCGGGGCTGACGACAAAGGTACTGTTCGCCGAAGCCTCCGGGCAGGGTGATGAGCAATTGATAAAAAATGCAGCGCGGGAAATCGCCGCAAAACTTTCTGCGGCGGGATTCAGCAAAATCGTCGTTCCGAATCGCTAGCGACGTTTACGGGCGGCAAGGAGGCAAGCCACATTCATCGCCTCCAGCGCGCTGCCATCGGCCGCAATGCGTCTTCCGGCAATGTCGTATGCCGTTCCATGGTCCGGCGATGTCCGCGTAATTGAAAGGCCGATGGTGATGTTGACACCGGTATCGAACGCGAGCATTTTAAACGGGATCAGCCCCTGGTCATGGTACTGCGCAATGACCAGCTCATACCGCCGCCAACGGTCCGGGAGAAAAAGCGTATCCGCGGCCATCGGCCCTTCAATGTCGATCCCCTCGGACCGGGCGATCCTCACCGCTTCCGCGGTCACCTTTACATCGAATTCACCGATCGCCCCGTCGTCTCCACAATGCGGGTCCAGTCCCGCGACCGCGATGCGCGGCTCTCGCTCATCGATTGATGCAATAGCTTCTCTCCCCGCACGTATCGCGGCAAGGATCCCGTCCACGGTAACCGCCCCGCTCACCGCGGCCAGTGGCATATGAGTCGTCACAAGCAGTACCCGGTAGTCACGAGAGAACATCAACATGCGCGGAGCAACTTCGCCGATCGAGGACGCGATATACTCGGTATGGCCCGTAAAGCGGCAACCGGTTTTTTCTATGAAACCCTTGTTAACGGGTCCCGTCACCAGCGCATCGATTATTCCACGCCGCCATAAATCTATTCCTGCGTCTATATATGCCTTCGACTCGCTTCCGGTCGCGACCGTTCCTATCCCCGGTGCGGGCTCCACCCAGTCCCCAGCCACCGCGGCGATATACCTGGAGCCTGCTTTAAAATCCGCCGGTGTACAGCTGGCGGCATCCACGGATTCATAGGCCGCCGAAAGATCGCCGTATAAACGATTCACCACGGAGAGGCGGCCTACTAATACCGGGATTACAGACGGATTGGCTAGTCGATTGGCAGCCCCGATCATGACCTCGGGACCTATTCCTGCAGGATCCCCCAGGGTTATACCCAGGCGAATGTCAGTCCTTGCCAAGAAACTCCTCGGGGATAATTTTATTCTTCTCGTATTCGGTCTCGATCAGGTCCTTGGCCGATGACTTGAGGTCGTTCGAAATATTACACCGTCCCTCGAGGATAACGCCGTTCTGTATGATGAGCTCCGGTGTCTTGATATCGCCGTAAATTTTCGCCGTCGGCATGAGGAGCACCCGGTTCGAGGCGTTGATATTGCCGATAATCAGTCCTTCTACAATTACGGACACCGCGTTGATGTTCGTTTTTACCTTCCCGGTCGGCCCGATATACAGCTGGTCGGCCTGTAAATACTTGCCCTCAAACCTCCCATCAACCCTCAGCGATCCATTGATCAGGAACCTTCCGGTAAAATACGAATTTTCACCGATGAGGTTGCTAGCGATATCGCCACCGATCTTTGTTAGCGCCATTGCATTCCCTTTCCTGTCGTTTAGATTTCAGAAGCGTCGTAGATTTGCCGTAATATGCCCATTACATGACTTCTCCATCCGGCACATCGAGGAGAAATCATAAATATCTCAGCTGCCACCGGATCGATTATGCACCGACGCTCCCGATCCCGGCGGGAAGCCTGAAAGTCCGTTTATTCCGGCAATGGGATAATACGATACGCCCGTCCGGGAAAATGTCAACAGCAATTATGCCGGCCTGCTGTTTTTGTTCAGCGCGGTTTTTCAAATTTTTTGATCTCGGGGAGGTTGATGACATCAAGAGACTCCTCGACGAACAGCCTCAAGCGCTTCAGAGCCTCTACAACGCTGTATCCGGCAAAAGTATGATGGTTCTCATATTCCGCATACGAGACGATTTCATCGTGATTGAGCACCATGGTCCCGCCGAATTCAGCATCAGACATAAGCGCGGCGACGAATTCCCTCGTCTCCTTGAAAAATTCATGCAGATCGAACAGGAAAACACGCCCCTGTTTGATGCGCATCATCTGGAGCTGACTGCTGTATTCCGGAGACCGCGACCTCCCTATGTCCGCGATCGTTTGAGTGAACAATTCAAGAGACCTTCCGCATTGCTCCAGTTTGCGATATAAGGCGTCGCGCGTACCGGAGTTAGAAAAATCCAGTTTTGTATGCTGGTCGGAAATGACTCCCCATACTTTCTCACTGAAGTGTTTCATTATACTCGCGGCCCTGTTGATTTCCTCGTCACTCGGATAAGGAGATACCTGCTCGAACTCGACATCGCGCAGTGCGACATGCGCCTCCGTATCCGTTCCGGCGGGATTCCTCCGGGCAACCATCGTCTCGGAATAGATTGCATCCTCAAGCTCTTTAATTACAGCCGAGGGATACATCTTCTGCAGCGATATCCTCAGGCTTTCAAGGTCTTTTTTTACCCTGGCTCGCTGCTTCGGGTCAGAGGTCGTTTTATGCACTCCCTCGAGCAGCTTGATGGACTTGACTACCTTTACCGCCTTTTCTTTCTTTTCATCCATAACTTCCCCGGACTATTTTTTCGGGTGGCGGTTTTACGCACCTGCCAGTTTGTAACATCCAAGGGTTTATTGTTCAACAACAATATTTCAGCGCCGCGGAAGCCGTAAATGTCGGATTTTAGCTACACGAACACCGGCTTTCCCCCATATCCCGTTATGTCGTATGGTATTTTACTTTCGAAACCTTTTCTTCCCGCCGATAATTAAACGGTAAGCCGTTTACAAACGGGAAAATCTTAGAATCCATGCATGAATATTCAATAAGAAAACGCCTGCTGCTTCTTGCGGTCAGCCTGCCCGCATTGTTCTCGATGTCAGGCGGCGCCATGGCGTCACCAAGAATAAAGACCATCGACTCGATATATTTCGGAGACGAAACATTGAAGTCTCTTCGCGATGAAGTTCGCCAATCGATCTACATCGTTAAAAGCGGTCGCGACCCGGAGTCGCTTCCACCGCTCAATTTCTACCGCTACAGGGTAAAGAAGGGCGACACTTTCTGGACGATTCTCGCGCGAACATCCCAGAACATCGACACGCTCATGACCGTGAACTCATTTTCATCACCCGGCCAGGTTGAAGTCGGCAGGGATATCTATATTCCGAATATGCGTGGAATAATCTATCGGCTTAAGGATGATGAATCCATCGCCGCTGCCGCAAGGACGTTCCAGATAAACGAAAAGTATATTGAAAAAGTCAATACTCCTCTTAAAAACCGGGGGCGGCATATTTTTATTCCCTGCGCCTCGGTAAGCGCCATTGAACGCTCCATGTTCCTGGGGACCGGGTTTACGCATCCGCTGCGCACCGGCACCCTGACCTCCGGCTTCGGCACACGGAAAGACCCATTCAGCGACACCATTCAATTTCACAGGGGAATCGATATCGGCTGTCCGCGCGGCTCACATGTGCATGCCGCGCGCGATGGCAAGGTCGTTTTTACCGGATACCAGGGCGGTTACGGACTGTTGGTCATTCTGCAGCATGCACACGATTATTACACCTATTACGGCCATTTGAGCAGAATACTCGTAAGAAGCGGGGACTCGGTCAACATGCGGGACCCCATCGCCCTTTCGGGAAACACCGGCCGGACCACAGGCCCCCATCTGCATTTCGAGGTACGAAAAGGCGGGACCGCGGTCAATCCCGGAATTCTCTTCAAATAAACCGCGTCATCTGAATTCCGCGATCAGGCCG
>JBFZEY010000103.1:0-11188 GCA_041306625.1 Spirochaetota bacterium
ACCGTTTCCTTCGGCGAGACCTCCGAGATCACCGGCGCCGAGCATGTTGTCCGCGAACGTGGAGCGACAAAGGAGATCGGCGACGAGTTTTATCGCATGTGGAACGAATACAACGATTTCATCAACGCGAATAAAACCGACGACCTTTCCGACTCCCAGCCCACCAAAGGCAACATCATCGGGGGACTGACCACAATCGAGGAAAAAGCCTACGGCAACATCCAGAAGATCGGGAAAGAGGTCAAATACGTCGGCGTGCTCAAACCGGCCGAAGCGCCGAGCGGCAAAGGACTGTGGTTCATGGATACCTCGTCGGCGGCGGCGGAGGCCGTAACGCTCTGGATGGCCTCGGGGGCGGTTATTCACCTTTTCCCGACCGGACAGGGAAACGTGATCGGAAATCCGATCACGCCGGTGATCAAGCTGTCGGCGAACCCGATCACCTGCAAAACGATGAGCGAGCACATTGACCTTGACGTCTCGGCCATACTGCAGGGTGAAATGACGCTTGACCAGGCCGGCGACGCGCTGCTTAAAGTAATCCAGCGGACCGCCAGCGGGCGCAACACCGCGGCCGAGGCGCTGGGGCACCGTGAGTTCATTATCACCAAACTGTATCGCAGCGCGTAAGAGAGGAACATGCTTCTGCCGAAACTCTACATGCTCCGAAGGGATACCGTTCAAAGCGGCATCGGCGATGTCGCCGGTGCCGTTCTTAACGCCCTTTCCCGCAGGGGCCTCGAGACGATAATACGTCCGGGGGAATCCGTCGCACTCACCGCGGGGAGCCGGGGCATCCGTCATATCGACGCGATCATCGCCGGGACCGTGCGCCATCTGAAGTCCATCGGCGCGAAGCCCTTCATCGTCCCCGCCATGGGCAGCCACGGCGGCGGCACGGCACAGGGCCAGCGGGCCATACTCGCCGCCTACGGCATTACCGAAGAGGCCATGGGCTGCGGGATACGCTCGTCCATGGAAGTGGTCGAAATCGGAACCACCGCGCTCGGCACGCCCGTGTACATTGACGCGCATGCGGCGGCGGCCGATCATATCGGCGTCATCAATCGCATAAAGCCGCATACCAAACTCTCGGGCGCGATTGAAAGCGGGCTCATCAAGATGTGCATGATCGGCCTGGGCAAGCGCGAGGGCGCGGCCACCTACCACCGCGCGATCGAACGGCATTCGTGGATGGAGATCGTCCGCTCGGTGTTGGACGTCGTGCTTGAGAAAAGCCGGGTTTGCTTCGGACTTGGAATCGTACAGAACTCCCGCGAGGAAATCGCGCGTGTCGAAGCGCTCCTCCCGGGAGAATTCCTGGCCGGCGAGGCAAAACTGCTTGAAGAGGCGCGCGCGCTGATGGGAACCCTGCCTTTCGACGACATCGACCTCCTGATCGTCGACGAGATGGGCAAGGAGATCAGCGGCACCGGCATGGACGCATCCGTTACCGGCAGGAAGGACGGCTCGGCCGTGCGCGTGAGCCGTATATTCGTACGCGACCTTACGCCCGGGACGAATGGCAACGCCCAGGGGATTGGGCTCGCCGACTTCACCACCCGCAGACTGGTCGATAAAATCGATTTCGCCAAGCTCTATCTCAATTCACAGACCGCGTACCGAACCGACACCTGCAAGATCCCAATGACGTTCGAAACCGACCGCGAGGCCATTACGACGGCGCTCCTCATGGCGGGAACGGGCTCGCCCGACGAGCTCAGGCTCGTGTGGGTCCGGAATACCCTGTGCCTCGAGAACCTCGCCGTTTCGGAAGCGATGCTGGGCGGAATACCCGGCGGTTCGGGCCTCACGGTCGTTCAGGGGCCTCTGGATATCGGCTTCGACGCCGACGGGCGCCTGCGAAGCCCATTCGAGCACGAACGGTGAAAATATTTAATGCGAATCGAATTCTAATTGCTACATTGTGAACATACCGCACCATGCGGCGATCGCCGATCACGAGGAGGATGTAATGAAGGAGAAGGTGCTGGTCTTCGAGGCCGGCAAGTGCATAGGATGCAGGATTTGCGAACAGTGGTGCAGCCTTCATCATTTCGGCGTGGCGGGACCGGCGCTCAGCCGCATCACGATAGTGCGTGATCACGCCACCCAGATCGACAACGGCATCATCTGCCACCAGTGCGCGGACGCTCCATGCATCGCATCGTGCAAGTTCGACGCCCTGAAAAGGGATGAAACCACCGGCGCCATCATCGTCGACCTGGAAAAGTGCAACGGCTGCAGGCGATGCATAAGGGCATGCCCGCACGGCGCCATCCGTATGCATCCGGAGGAGAAGTACGTTCTGATCTGCGACCTCTGCGGCGGGAACCCGCAGTGTGTGCGCCATTGCCCGGAACAGGCCGTACAGTATCTCGAGCGCGGAAAGGCCGAGCGGCCCTATCGTTCCGCGCTCGTCCGCGGACTCGCGGTAAGAGGTGAATGCGATGAATAATAACGAAAACCTCCGGGATTTTTTCGGCGACGTGGTACGCGTAAATCTTTCAACCGGCGACATTTCGCGCGAGAATCTCCCGCTCGACGCCGTGCGCCGCTTTATCGGCGGCAGGGGATTGGGCGCCTGGTATCTCTACAACGAGGTGGGCCCGGATGTCGACCCGCTCGGCCCGGAGAACAAGCTCATCTTCATGAACGGCCCGCTTGTCGGCACGCTGCTTCCCGCCGGCAACAAGATCAACCTCACCTTCAAGTCGCCGCTTAGCCGGAGCTATTCGTATTCGCTCTGCGGGGGGCACTGGGGGCCGGAGCTCCGCTTCGCCGGCTGTACGGGTCTTATAATAGAAGGAAAGGCCGAGTCGCCGGTCTATCTGTGGATCGACGATGGCGCGATCGAGCTCCGGCCCGCGGCCGGTCTCTGGGGTAAAACCATCCCCGAAACGGAAAAGCGTCTGCGTGATGAGCTCGGCGGCGACGAACTTTTACAGATCGCCTGCATTGGACCGGCCGGAGAAAAGCTGAACAAAATGGCCTGCATCACCGCCGGCTGGTACCGCGAATTCGGACGCGGCGGCTGCGGTGCGGTGATGGGAAGCAAAAACCTGAAAGCCATCGCGGTCCGGGGGACCGGCGCGGTGCGCTTTCATGACGCCGCGGGCGTGATGGAGCTCTCCGAGAGCATCACGGCGGGCCTTAAAATCCATCCCAAGATCCTGGACCGGCGCAACTTCGGCACGCCGGAACTTCTCAAGAGCATCAACGACAACGGCCTGCTCTGCACGCGGAACTTCAGCGAAACCCATTTCGAGGAGGGGCACCGGCTTGAGGGGCCCCGTATGCGGGAGGACATCGTCGTCGGCGACGCGTCGTGCTTCGCATGCCCGGTCGGCTGCGGAAAGCGCAGTTACGTAAAGACCGCCGACGGGACCGGCATACTGCTGGAAGGCCCCGAGTTCGAGACGATCGCGCTCCTCGGCACGAACTGCGGTGTTTCTGACTGGGAGTCCCTTATGGAAGCGACCAGGATTTGCGACGCATACGGCATGGATACGATGAACGCCGGCGGATGCGTATCGCTGGCCATGGAGTGTTTCGAGAAGGGAATCATCTCGCTCGAAGACACGGGCGGCATCGAACTGCGCTTCGGCAACGGGAAGGCCCTCGTCGCTGTACTGCGCCTTATGGCGGAGCGCAAAGGCATAGGCGACATACTGGCTGAGGGCATTAAATACGCGTCCGAGCGCTTCAAGGCGCCGGAGCTCGGCATGCACTCAAAGGGACAGGCGCTGGCCGCCTATGACCCGCGCGGCTGCAAGGGCATGGCCCTCACCTACGCCACGTCCCCCAAGGGCGCGCACCACATGATCGCCACCACCATGGGCCCCGAAATCGCCGGCGGCACGCGGCTTTCGTACGAGAACAAGGGCGCGCTGCAGAAGGAGCACCAGATCAGCATGTGCGCGGTGGACTCGCTGGGGATCTGCTCCACGGTGCGGGGCGGCTTCGGCATGGGTGACCAGGCGAAGGCATTCAGCCTGACGACGGGCATGGAGCTGGACATCGACGGCCTGAAACTCGCGGCCGAGCGCGTCATCAATCTTGAGCGGATGTACAACGCACGCATGGGCTTCTCGCGGAAAGACGACACGCTGCCGAAACGCATTACACAGGAACCGGTGCCGTCCGGCCCCAGCGCGGGCGAGGTACTGGACCTGGAGCGCATGCTCGACGATTATTACGGATGCATGGAGTGGAAGATCGACGACGGCCTTCCTTCGCACGAGAAGCTCGTTGCGCTTGGAATCGAAGATATCGTGAAGAAGCAGGACTACCGTTGAAGTGTCGCGCCGCGCTCGCTGTAAGGAAGAAGTGTACCGGTTTATTTGATGGAAGGAAACAGATATGTTATTAGAAAAAATACAAGAGATCGGATTCAGGCCGGATGCGCTCGGCGATCAGGTTTCGAAAATACTGGTCGAAGCGATCCTCGACGATGTCCTCAAGGGGGGGCAGCAACTGGTCGAGATGGACCTCCAGAAAGACTTCGGCGTCAGCCGGTCTCCGTTGCGGGAGGCCTTCCGGGATCTCGAAAAAAAAGGCCTCGTGGTGATAATTCCGAGGCGGGGCGCGTTCGTTCGAGAGGTCACCGCCGATGATATCTCCAAGACCTTTCCCATCAGGGCATCGCTCGAGGCGATCGCCGCCGGAGAGGCGCACGAGCGAATGACGACTGCGGTCGAGAAACAGCTCCGGGCGACACTATCGCAGATGGAAGATTGTTTCGAAAAAGGAGACACCCGGGGCTACTGGAAGCGGCATTTCGAATTTCACGAAACGTTTATAAATTCCTCCGGAAACGACGTCCTGATCGAGATTCTGGTAAATCTGCGCCTCCGCGCGCACCGGTACCGTTTCTCGCACGACTATTACCGTGACCACTTCACATCGAACCTGGAGGTCCACCGGGCGATCTGCGATCTGCTGACGGACCCCGCCGCTGACCGTAACGGACTCAGGGAGCTTGTTCGGCATCACATAGAGGACTCGTCGAGGATTTTCATCGCCAACATCGGCAGGACCTCCGCGGATGAGCGGCTGCAGGCCTGAAGCGTGATCCAAAACGCCCCGTCATATGGTCCCGTTTGAACGCCCGGTATCAAATGACGGCATTGTACCCCCGACACCCGGCGGGCCTTTCGGCCGCTCCACTTCATGCCGGTTCGCGAGTCGCGAATCCAAATCGCTTGACTTCACCCCGCGGAAAGCGGATACTCTGCTTAGGCACGACGGCCCGCTCCTGTACGACCGATCGCGCCGAATCAATACCGGGAAGGGCCAACCATCATGGAAAACCAGGCATTTCATTATGGTGGAAAATCGGACCGCGATGTCGCGAGGGCAAAGGAGCGTTTCCGCGAGATGTATTATCCCTCTTCGGAAGTATGGCGATCGGAGATAGTGCGACAGACCGTCGAGCAATTTCCGGTGCTGTTTGCACGCTTCAGTTCGTTGAATTGATTCGGCGGCCGGCAATCCGGGCTTCCATCGAGAAAGTGATACGGTATATCTGCACGATTCTTTTCGCGCTGCTCGCATGCAGTATCACCGCTGCGGCACAAACTCAGGGAACCGAGCGGCCCAGGATAGGCCTGGTATTGAGCGGCGGTGGCGCCAGGGGCATAGCCCATGTAGGCGTGATAAAGGTCCTCGAAGAGGCCGGCATCCGCGTCGATTACATTGCCGGAACCAGCATGGGAAGCATCGTGGGCGCCATGTACGCAATCGGATACGACGCCGCGACACTGGAGAAGCTGGCCCTATCCATGGACTGGAACGATATACTCGATGACCGGGTATCGCACCGCCACCTGTCCATGCAGGAAAAGCTCGGGGACGGCCGCTATGCCTTTTCCTTTCCGCTGCGGAACTGGCGGGTTTCATTGCCGACGGGTTACATCCCCGGGCAGAAGCTCTCAAAGGAACTCGCCCGGCTGACCCTGCCCGTTCACGAGGTGAGGGAATTCAATAAATTCCCCATCCCCTTCATCTGCGTGGCCACGGACATAGAAACCGGTAAAGCCCGGGTATTCGACCGGGGCTACCTCCCGGATGCTCTTCGGGCGAGCATGGCGATACCATCTATTTTTATTCCGGTCGAGATTGACGGGCGTCTGTACGCGGACGGTGGGATCGTGCAGAACTTCCCCGTCTCCGAACTGAGGGCGCGCGGCGCCGACGTCATCATAGGGATCGATGTACAGACTCCGCTTTACAGGAAGGACGAGCTCAATTCACTCGCGAGGATCATGGAGCAGTCGGTATACTTCCTCGGCGAGATATCCAACGAGCGCGAGCGCGCCCTCTGCGACGCACTCGTCACGCCGGACGTAAGCGGCTTTACCGCGTCGAGCTTCGAGAATCCCCGCGAATTGATCCGCCGCGGCGAGGAAGCGGCCCGCCGGAAGCTGCCGGAGATCATTGCCATGCTGAAATCCGCGCGCACCGGGCCGCCCGGACCGGCCATACCGCTCGCATCGCGCGAGGAAAAGCGTTTCATCACCACAATCAGGATACGGGGCCTTGATAATGTTTCCAAAAACCTCGTAAAGGGTGCGCTCGGTCTCAAGGTGCCCGGCATGTTGAGCTACGAAGACATAGAGAGCGCCATCGACCGCGTGTACGGCACCATGTTTTTCGAGAGGGTTGATTACCGCCTGGAGCCGGATCCAACGGGCGAGAAACTGGTAATCAGGGTGAAGGAATCCACTACGAACTGGTTCAGGCTCGGCATACACTACGACAGCGACGCGAACGCGGCGCTGCTTCTGAATACCACGTTTCGGAATATCGCCGGCGAGGGATCAAAGCTCTCGATCGACCTCAACCTGAGCGAAAACCCCATGATGGAGACCTCATATTTCATACAGACCGGCATCCGTCCGGGCATCGGCGCCGGGCTCATATTCTGGTACAGCCAGTTCGACGTGTTTATCTACCAGAACACCGAGCTTGTCGCCGACCTCGATTACCGCACCTACGGCGGCGACTTTCTGCTGTTCACGACCTTTTCCAACCCCTTCGCCCTGGGGGTCGCCGTCCAGAAGCAGTATATCTCAATTAAGAAGAGGATAGCCCCTCCGGACTGGGAAGGCGGCTCCATGGACTTCCTCAACTATTACGGCTTCCTGATGCTGGACACCCTTGACCGGGTGGTGTTCACCAGAAGCGGACTCTTCCTCTACCTGGAGGCCATGCGTATCGGCATGGGCTCCGGTGCCGAAGAGAAAACGCTGTACGATCCAGTTTACAAGTACTCGTTTCAACTTTCAGCGGCGCTCCCGGTTCACCGTCGATTCACCATCCAGATAGGAAGCTTCGGCGGAACAATCCAGGGGGAAACGGTCTACCCTCCCCATCTCTTCTACATGGGAAGCGTGTACTCAAACGCGCGCGGCGTCTATCCGTTCATGGGACTGCACTATATGGAAGTGTCCGGCAAACACATGGCGGTGGCCTACGGGGCGCTGCAGCTCGAGCCGTGGAGGGATATCTTCGTATCGCTAAAGGCCAACGCCGGAAAGATGACCGAGCATCGGGAGGATCTGGAAAATACCGACGGCCTTCTCGTGGGCTACGGGCTCAGCCTCGGCGCGCTCAGCGTCATCGGCCCACTCGAGTTCACCGTGGCGAAAGGCGCCGGCAAGGATGAGATAATCCTGCACGTCAACATCGGCTACCGGTTTTAGGAAACGGAATGCCTCAACTGCTCCTTTTTAGCTTCGCACTGTGAACAAACAAAATACTCACACCCTGCACTCATCATCCTGCATATTAGAGTTGTTGCATAACTGACAAAAATGTCGTCGCGAGGAAACCGCAGGCCGACGTGGCGATCTCAAAAGGCAACAAGTTACAGGGAAAAAACCAGATACTGTATGAGATTGCCACGCCCCGATACGGCCGGGGCTCGCAATGACATTCAGTAAAGCAACAGCTATATTTTAATAATTGAAGCCGGAGATTCCTCCGGCTTCAATCGCGTATTTCGTATGACCTGCGTCGCGCATCCAGGCGACCGGACGACAGGGGATCGTACGCTAATGATTAGCGCTTACTTCCCCATCCCCCTGGCGATCGCCCTGAACATCTCGATCGACTCGATCTCCATGTCGTCGCCGTCCTTGTTGTAATCGGCATAGGCCGAGGTCTTCGCGATGACAACGCGATGGCGCGGATAAACATAGATGAACTGGCCGTAAATCCCTATGGCGAGGAAATCGCCGTCTTGATTTTCCGGTATCCACCACTGGTAGCCGTAGCCCAGCACCCAGCCCGAGCTCGCGCGCTTCCCCGGCATGAGGTGCGGCGCGTCGGGCGTAACGGACGCCTTCACCCATGAGGCCGGGACCACCTGTCTCCCGTTCCAGTTTCCGTTGTTCAGATAGAGCCGCCCGAAGCGCGCGTAATCGCGTAAAACCGCGTTCAGCCCGCCGAATGCCGCCTCCATCCCGGCGCTGTCGACAAGCCACAGGGCGTCGGATTCCATGCCCAGCGGCTTCCAGAGTTTCTCCTCCGCGTAGGCTGACAGGGTCTTTCCGGTCGCCTCGCGTACTATCATGCCGAGCACCTGCGTGTCCATGCTCACGTAATGGTTGTATGCGCCGGATTTGCGTTCTGTCTGCAGCGAAGCCACGAAATCGTCCAGGGGAGTTTTGAGCGCGAAGGCCCTTCCCATACGGTTGATGTCTGAATTGAAATCGGCGTAATCCTCGTTGAAGCGGATGCCCGAGGACATCTGAAGCACGTGCTTTATCGGCACATCGTTATATCCTGATACTTTAAGAAGCGGAACATAGTTCGTAACGGGCTCACCGATATTTTTAATATGCCCCTCATGCATCGCGATGCCGAACAGCGCCGAAACGAAGGACTTTGCCACCGACCACGAAATGGCCTTCGAGGTCTCGGTGTTGCCCAGTGAATATTTTTCGTACAGGATCGTGTCGTCTTTAACCACGACAAGGCCCGTGGTGCCCGTATGCTCCAGGAAGGGAGCGATCTTCTTCACGGCCCCCTTGAACACATAGGTTTCGGGGAGAGCCCTTTCTGCGCGCTGGAACTCGAACACATCCCCGCCGTGGTGTATAACGCGCGAATCGAGCGTTTCGCCCATGCTTCTGAAGTTTTCTACTACCTTCTCCGCGTCGAACAGCGTCACAACGCGGTACAGGCGTATGATCCTCCCCGATCCGAGCAGACCGGCAATCACGAGTATGCCCATTATAACACCGATAATCTTTAACAGCTTCCCGCCTTTCCCCGAAGATCTCTTTTCCGTCATGGTGAACCATCCTTTTGTGTACGTTTTCTTTAACCTCAAGCCCGAACGCAACCGGCAGTTTTTTTAAGATCACTGATATGCCGGCCGTTTACCCGATTTTTTAACGATACCCGGCCCCTCCTACAGCATCCCCCTTTTCCGCGCGAGCTCCAGCATCTGCTCCATGCTGGTCGCCGGCGGCGTGCGGAAGGACCCTTCCGGTTTAACCTCGAGGGAGAGCGCCTCTGCGGGGCAGGCCGTCACGCAGAGCCCGCAGCCTATGCAGCGGTCCATGTCGACCGCGATCACCCCGGCGATATCGTTGAGCGCGAGCGCCTCCATCTGGCAGCGCTCCACGCAGGCCTCGCAGCCGGTGCAGAGGGACGCGTCGACGACGGCGTAGTGGTTGCTGAACACGGCCTCCGCCGGTTTCGGAAGGAGCTTCAGACCGCGGAGCACGGCGCAGCAGTCGCCGCAGCAGTTGCACATGCCGGCCGGGTTCTGGGACGTACCCGGCTGGACTACCAGTCCCGCCTCGTTGCACCGCTTTAAAATACCGATCGCCTCATCGTAGCTTACCTCGCGGCCGATGCCGTAGTCGATGTAATAGCGCGCCATCGACCCGAACATGAAACAGGTTTCGACAGGCTTGCCGCAGTCGTTATGCATAATCCCCGCGTGCTTTCGGCTGGTGCACTCGGAAACGACTATGGGGTTCTCCTTTTTCAATAGTTCTGCGGCATCGTCGAACGACGCCACGTGATGTTCTGGCATGATTGAACTGTCGATCGGGATCGTCCTCAGGAACAGGCCCGAGGTCTTCGCGATCGCCTCGCTGAACCCTTCCCGGAAATAGCGCTCCAGGAGCTCCGCGAACCGCCCGCTCATCCGCATGGTGTTGAACTCCACGAGCCCATGCATGAAGGGGATGGCGCCGTACTTCAACGCCTCCCCTTTCTTTGATCTGAAGAGGAGTCCCCTGCCCGCCATGTCCTCCAGCCTGGCGCGCGCCTCGTCCGCCGGAAGGCCGATTTTCCCGGCAATCGCTTCGGGCGTTTCAAGCATCGGCGAAAGCGCAAGAAATACACGCGCATCCTCATCGGCGAAAAGTTCCTTCAGCAGTTCGATCTCAACGCCCGATTCGGTGGCGGGAAAGCCGAGCGAATACGTGTCGAGGCGCTCCTGAAGCGTCCTGTACAGATCCTGTGACATGGGGCCTCCCTTTATGGATTTAAGATTTAAGATTTAAGATTTAAGATTTAAGATTCAAGATTTACGATTTAAGACAATAATTACGGATTAGCCGGCTTGCTTTCGCCATATGAATAGAAACGGTCCAGCTCGTCCTTTACGGAGCGTACAAGCGTATCGTCCTGCAGGTACACGGTGAGCCTGTGCGCTTCGTCACCGCGTTTCGCCATAAGCCGGTAATAATATGTCGTGCCTCCCTTTGTGCGCTGTGCGCGCTCCTGGACCTCGAAGCGCTCGAACGCGCCGCGCGGGACGACACTCCCCTTGGCCCAGGGCACGGGGCCGTGGACAACCCGAATATCCTCCGCGGTGGCCGTAATGACGGTGGAATTCAGCACGCGAGCCAGGCTGTAGTAGATTCCCAGGAGCAAGACGAGTGTTGCCAGCACGACAAAGATCGTGATGATGGGCTCGTTCTGGTTAGCCTTCAGAGCATCCGTGAACGAGCCGAAATCGGAAATCATGATGACAAACTGCTTTCCCGCCATCGCGTAAATCCCGAAAACAAAGATGGCTACGATGGAAGCGGTTTCAACGGCAAGAAGAAAGACGTACACACGCGCGAGCCATCGCAGCCTGATTTCGATGCCGTTCCACACCTGGCGCACATCGAGCATTTGCATAGCGTTCCCCTGCGGTTTAGATTCAAGATTAAAG
>JBFZEY010000104.1:0-5510 GCA_041306625.1 Spirochaetota bacterium
GAGGAAACCATAAAGAGAAAACGTCGTTCATGATCCGCGGGCCGGCCTTGTCATATTTTAGCGAAAACCGGTACCAATCCCGCCCGCTTAGATTGCGCCATATGATTGGAAGGCACGATTATCAAAGCAAAGAGAATACAGGTTTGACTAAAGCATTGATGAGCCGTATATTAATTGTATCTGCCCACAGGAACTGCCCGGAATTAAAAATATTACATGGTATTCGGTGAAAGAATATGAAAAAAACAGGTTCGATAATCGGCATTCTAGTCCTTGTGTTCTCGATATCGGTGTTTTCAAATGAATCGAAAGTCGGCTACAAGGGCTTCAATCTGGGGCAATCGCGCCAGGCGGTAACAAGCTTTATCAAAGATAAGTTTACCAGGATCAGCTATTCCATTAATAAGGACATGAGAATCGAAACAGGTGATATGGTATATACGGATCTTTTCTTCGACCACCTGGATATGGTATACTATATCCAGGTGGAAATAAAGTCCGGGGAAGTATCCAAAGTTAAACAAAGACTGGTGGAAACATACGGCCAGCCGAACGATTTCTCCGGGAAGGAGTTTAACAGAGAAAACAAGTCCCATTTAACGAGCAGGTGGCTTATTGATAAAAGATATAAAATCGCTTTATGGGAAAGCGAGTATTGTCGCAGTTCAAGACTGAATCCGTGTATACTTTATGTTGAGTATATGGACCTGAAAATGAAGGACGCCAAAGGTAAACACGAACAAAAGGTCAAACTTGAAGAACAGAGAAAAAAAGACGGCAAGACGTATGATGGATTCTAAGTGATCCGGCTTTTTTGATCTGTCTCGGTTTACGAGACACTCCGCCGGACCTCTTTCTGATATAGTAAATTTGCAGCAAGGAGGGGTTCGAAATCAAGGTAAACCCTTCAGCATGTTTTTGTGCTCTTCTTCTGCCATTACGAGCCCGCACGCGCAGACACGAACGCTCGTGGGTGTCGGCGATTATGCCACCGTATACCTATTTGGACAGCGATATGGGCAGGCCGACCGGCCATGACCTGGATATCTCCAACTAAATCGCGGCGAATTTGAAAATAAAAGTCGATATCCGGCTTTTAAATGGGAGGAGGCCCAGGCATGCGTTGACCGGAGCGAGGCGGATTTCATTATCAGTATTCTGCACTCCTGGGAACGCGAAAAACGCTTTGACTTCACAATCCCCTATCAGTCGGAATACTACGCAATCTTTGTACACAGGAAATCATCAATCAGGGATCTTTCGGACCTTAAGGGAAGGTGATTATCGCCCTCAGGGGCGATGAGGTTATCGATAAGTTCATCAAACCGATGGGGCTTTACGATAAGGCAATCTTCGTCGATTTGCTTCGCATCACCACCAATCTTTTAAAAACAGGAATACATGATTTTGTCGTGGCCCCCTATCGTATAGGCATGGACACAATCGAAAAAAATATTTGCGATAACATCAAAGTCATCGGGCCACCCATATTGCTGAGCCTGTACCGCCTTGCCGTAAAAAAGAGAAATATCGCATTGCTCTCGCAGCTCAACGAGGGAATCGACCTGGTGAAGGTCGGCCCGAAGTGCAGGGAGCTTGCCATGAATGGTTTAAATACCGGCGCGATGAAGACTTTTCAGCGAGCCTTTATCAAATACGCAGCCTATGCGGGCGTTCCGGTTATTTTCATACTTTTCGCACTTTTTCTGTGGACCTGGAGCCTCAAACGGAAAGTCGAAGAGCGGACCCGCGCGCTGCAGGAAAGCGAGCAGTCGTATCACAATCAATTCGCCAATACTACGGCGATGGTGCTTCTTGATCCCGCAGATGGCGCGATTCTTGACGCCAATGCCGCCGCACTGAATTTCTATGGTCATCCGCGGCAGCGCCTGATGGCAATGCGTATAACGCCCCGTCCGTTCGGCCGAAGTGCAGCAGGCCATAACATCCGTTGAGCAGGCACAGGGCAGGCTCCCGATTACGCCGGGGGCATGCTGATTATCACCTCCCTTTTTGAATAGACAGCTTTAAAAATGATGTCGTCATTTTTCTGTACCAATTATTTTCCCGCAGCTCCGCGTCCGGGCTTATTTCCGCTTGACTAATCTTGTATGACTGTCATACAAAGTATGTGTACACATAAACGTTATATGTCTTATTTTTTTATTATTATCATGTGGCAAAATGCGGGGGGAACGCCACGGTGTACAAAAATAATCTAATGAACACGCATGCACTTTTCGGCCGGCTTCGTGTGAGCGCGGCGGTTTGTTCTGCATGTATCCGGAGGAATGAGGGATGAGTACAGAAAAATCTCGACGCGTGGCCGTGATAGACGGGCGCCGGACGCCGTTCCTCAGGTCGGGGACCGGTTTTTATGATCTCATGGCATGGGAATTGGGCAGATTCGCGGTCAAGGGACTGGTCGCGGCGACGGGGATCGATCAGGAGGCGATTGACCAGGTGATAATGGGAACGGTCGCGTCGGACGTGGCGACGACCAACGTCGCCAGGGAGATCATGCTGGGCGCGGGTCTTCCGGAAAGCATTCCCGCATACACTGTTACCGTTGCCTGCATATCGGCAAATGCGGCGATTACCGCCGGGGCCGACATGATTGCGACCGGGAATGCCGACGTCGTGATTGCGGGAGGGACCGAGAGTTTTTCGGACCCCGATATTAAAATTTCAAAGCGCTACCGCCGCTTTCTCCTTGACCTAACCATGTACCGGCGACCAAAGACGCTTGCGGGAAAACTTCGACTTCTGAAGGGGATGAAGGCGATGGATTTTATTGTCCCCCAGCGACCGGCGATCGGCGAGTACTCGACGGCCCTTTCGATGGGACACAACGCCGACCGGCTTGCGAAGCGCCTGGGGATCTCGCGTGAAGAACAGGACCGCTACGCCGAGTTCTCCCACCGTCAGGCCGTGGCGGCGATCGCGTCGGGCGCTTTGAAAAATGAGGTCGTGCCGGTGGTGGTTCAGGGATCCGAAAAAGCGATTACGGCGGACAACGGTCCCCGCGCCGACGCAACATTCGACGGGCTAAATAAATTGAGGCCGGCTTTTTATAAAAAATACGGAACGGTCACCGCGGGGAATTCTTCGTTCCTGACCGACGGCGCTGGCGCGGTGCTGTTGATGAGCGAGGAAAAGGCGAAGGCCCTGGGATTTACACCGAAGGCCTATATCAGCTCGTATGTCTATTCCGCCCAGAACGTGTGGGATGAGCTGCTGCTGGGGCCCGCTTTCTCCATTGCGAAACTGCTGAAAAAAACAGGACTGGAGCTCGCGGAAATAGGGGTGCTGGAAATACATGAGGCGTTCGCCGCACAGATGGAGGCGAACATCCGCTGTCTCGAGTCGGACGCCTTCGGGCGTGAAAAGGCCGGATACCCGGCCAGGGTCGGTATGGTCGACAGGAGCAGGCTAAATATATACGGCGGATCACTTTCGCTCGGACATCCTTTCGGGGCGACCGGTGCGCGGCTGCTCACCACGTGCTGCAACCGGCTTCAGGAAACCGGGGAGCGGTTCGGAATCATTGCCGGCTGCGCGGCGGGAGCGGTCGGAAGCGCAATACTGGTGGAGAATGCCGCCTGACGAGGAAAAGGAGGATCAGCATGAACAACGAACGGACTGAAGCACGTGGAACGAAGGAAGAGCGGCATGGGGGTCATGTCCCGGTTGACCGGCTGTCGCTTTCCCATCTGAAGATAGAAAAGACGCGCGACGGTATCGCGCTGGTGATCATCGACTCGCCCGGCACCAAGGTGAACAAGGTTTCCTCCTCACTGCTCGGCGAGATAGAGACGATGATAGAGTCGATTGAAAAGGATGTTACGGTGCGTGCGCTGGCGGTGGTGAGCGGCAAGGACGACAATTTCATCGTGGGTGCCGACATAGACGAGCTCAAGGGAAAGAGCACGCGGAAGGATATCTTCGAGTACATCAGCACCGCAAACGGCATACTTAACCGGGTCGAGCGACTGTCGATTCCGGTTGTGGCGGGAATCAACGGAAACTGCCTTGGCGGAGGGGTGGAGTTCTGCCTTGCGGCGGATTACCGGATGGCGACGGATTCACCGAAGACCGTTATGGGCCTTCCGGAGGTGCAGCTGGGCCTGTTCCCGGCCGGGGGCGGCACGCAGCGGCTTCCAAGACTTATCGGTCTCACACAGGCGCTTCCGCTGCTGCTTACGGCGAAGAACGTACGTCCGCGTAAAGCGAAAAAACTCGGCCTCATCGACGAGATCGTCTATCCTTATGCGGTCCGCGATGCCGCCGTGCAGAAGGCCCGTGAGCTTGCCGGGCGAAAAGGAAAAATAAAGAGGAAACGCAAACGCTCGATCGTAACCGCTTTCCTTGAAGGCACATGGCTTGGACGCCGGATCGTTTTCTCGCAGGCGAGAAAAATGGTCATGAAGCAGACGCACGGCCTGTATCCGGCGCCGTTGGTGATTCTGGATTCGGTTGCCTATGGCTTTAGGAAAGGCGTGCTCCGCGGCATAGAGCGCGATTGCGATCGGTTCTCCGAGCTCGTGCTCTCACAGCACGCTAAGTCGCTTATGGGGCTCTTTTTCGCGATGACCGAGGCGAAAAAGAACCCGCGGCGTGATATAGCCCGCCAGGTTAAAAAGCTCGCGGTGCTGGGGGCGGGTTTGATGGGAAGCGGCATAGCCGCGGTCTCTGTGGAGCGCTGCGATACGGTGCTGCTGAAGGACACCACGCTCGACGCGGCGGCACGCGGCATGCGCGAAGTATGGAAGGGGCTGGTGAAACGTGTCCGCTCTGGAGGCATCACTCCCTTCGAGCGCGACACCCTGTACGGGAAGATGGTTCCCTGCGATGATTATTCTCTGTTCAGGGAAACGGACCTCGTTATCGAGGCGGTCTTTGAGAACCTCGATCTCAAACGGCGGATACTCGCCGATGTTGAGCGTGCCACCGGTGAAAAAACAATCTTCGCCTCCAACACCTCGGCGCTGCCGATTCGCGAGATAGCAGCAAAGAGCCTGCGCCCCGAGAATGTTATCGGAATGCATTACTTCAGTCCAGTGCAGCGTATGCCCCTTCTCGAGATAATCACGACTGATGAAACGGCCGACTGGGTGACGGCGACAGCGCTCGAGTTCGGTATACGGCAGGGAAAGACCTGCATCGTGGTTAAGGACGGTCCGGGTTTTTATACGACGCGGATCCTTGCGCCAATGCTGAACGAGGCGGTGCTGCTTATTGAAGAGGGAGTGGATCCGTCCGCTGTCGACAGGGCGATGCTTGCCTTCGGGTATCCCGTCGGTCCCATCGCGCTGCTTGACGAAGTCGGAATCGATGTGGGCGCGCACGTATCGAAAGGACTCGGGCCAATGTTCGAGGCTCGCGGGGCAAAACCGTCACCGGGCCTGGAACTGCTCTACGAAAGGGGTTATCACGGTAAAAAAAATAAAAAGGGTTTTTACCGCTATGATGCCAAGAAGAAAAAGGGGATGCGCCAGATCGACCGGGAG
>JBFZEY010000105.1:0-4715 GCA_041306625.1 Spirochaetota bacterium
CTTGATCTCGTCGGCAAATGCCTTGGTGACCGGCGCCCCGCCGATCATGACCTTTACGCTGCTCGAAATCACCCGCACCTCATCGATGATCTCCTTCATGTACGTCATCGTTGTCGTGAGAAGCGCGGAAATGCCGAGGATTACCGTGTCGGTATTCTGCTTCAGCGCATCGGCGAACTTCTCCTTGCTGACGTCGATCCCCAGGTCCACAACCTCGTATCCCGCGCCCTCGAACATCACCGCCACGATGTTCTTGCCGATGTCGTGCAGGTCCCCCTTAACGGTGCCGATGATCACCTTGCCGCGCGACGCCGCCCTGGTCTCCTTGAGTCTGGGCTTGATGAGCTCCAGCCCGGCCTTCATGGCCCGGGCGGCAATAAGCACCTCGGGAATGAAGATCTCGTTGTTCTTGAACTTCACCCCCACCGGCTCCATGCCCGCCACGAGTCCCTTATTTAAAATATCCGCAGGGCTCGTGTTCGCCGCCATCGCCTGTTCCACCAGCGACTTCACCGACGACGAATCGCCCTCCTGGACCTTTTGTGCGATCTGCTCAAGTATATCCCTGTCCGCCCCCACCTTTTCCTCGGCGTGTATCCTCTTAACGGATTTTTTTTCATTTTTTCTCTTTCCTGCCTCACGGGGGAGGGCCTTTCCCTTCAAGGGAAGCCGTCCCTCCTTTTCCACCCGTTCGGCGATGCGGTGCAGGCGGTCGAGGGACGCGTCGGGAGGCGTCGAGTCCGCGGTGCCCAATATCAGCCGGTCCCCCGGCGCCAGATCGGCGAACAGCCCGTCCATGAACGATTCAAATTCATCCCTCCCGGTGGATACCTCCAGCAGCATGCTCTCCGGGATTCCTCCCATGATCGTCATGTTCCCCCTCCACCGGCGGTAATATTCCTCGATCTTCACCTTTGTCATGGGATACGGGGTGATCGATTCGGCGAGATGGGCGCCGCAATCGCGTATGGCATCCATGAGCCCGAAGTTCTCGCCGTCGGTGTGTGTCGCGAGGATCTTTCCCCGGGCGCCCAGCACCGAGGACGCCTTTTTAAGCCACGGGGATATCTCCTTAACGAAGTACGGCGGGTAAGTGAGCATGTCGTCGTAATTCGCTCCCCACAGGACTACCTCGGCCGGCGAATCCGCGACGATCTCGAGCACCCGGTTGAAATAGCCTTCGATCTTCTCCGCGAGCGCGCACATCGCGGAATAGTTGTCCTTGTATTCGAAAAAGAAGCGCGTGGTGTCGATCAGGTCCTTCTGGATCATGTGCATGGGCGAGGCGGCGAGCGTGGGCCCTCCTACCGCGACGACCCCTTCCTCGCCGACCTTGTCGATGTATGCCTTGCAGCCCTCGTACTGGCTGAACACCTCGATGTTTTCGAAGAGACACCCCACGATCTCGTAGTCGCCGGGCTCCTTGATGACATGCTCCAGCACCCATCCCAGCGAGGACCCGGAGCTCTTCGCTTCCTCCGTCAGGCCGCCGACGGAGCGCACCGTTCCTTTGGGGGTGCGGTACTCCACGATCTGCATCCCCCTCTCGTTCGTCGTCACCGACACCTCGATCTGTTTCGAAAACCTCCACCCGTAAGCCGACTGCCTGAAATTGAACAGGCCTATGGCCCGGTGAAGTATGTCGTCGGCGGAGGTGATATCGGCGAAGTTGGGAACCATGTGGTAGAGAGGCCACCCCTCCAGGCGGGATATATCGTCCGGCATCATGCCCTCGTACTTTTTGGGCAAGGTGCCCCTCGTCGCGTTGCTGAGCCACCAGAGGTCCAGCCTCGGCACGAAGGGAATAATATCGACCATCTCACCCCTCATGACCTTGAGAATTCTCTGTTTGTGTGTCATCATTGGTATACCCCTCCCTGCAATTACCCGTTTTTGTTCATCGAAATATACACACCACGAGATGACCTGTATTGTACCGACCGCAAATATTTTTGTATTATCGTGCTATTACATTGACAAATTCAAACTTTTCCCCCATTCTTATTATCAGTGAGCACGAATCCAATCATACCCACGGCCCTCTTCAACGCAATCTCCGATGAGTACGGCAAGCGGACCGCGCTCCCTCTGCTCCTGTGCGACGGCTCGGGAAATGTCATGCACTCACGGATTCCGGAGGATTACCGGGGGCAGTTCGCCCTGCCGCCGGAATGCGGGGAAAAGCTGCGGGAATGGCGCGCGCACATCGCGGAAAACTCTTCGCGGTGGGGTGAGGCCTACTTCACCACCACCCCCCTGGGCATGATCGCATTTGCCGTTCCCCTGATGGACGGGGATTCGTTCAGGGGTTCCTTTATCAGCGGATTTGTGGCGTTCCCCGAGATGACCAGGGACATAGTCCCGGACATCGTCAGGGGAATGAACGAGATCGGCGCGCCCTGCACCGACGTGATCGTTGAACAGATCGCGATCCGCACCATGACCAGGCAACAGTTACGGCATTTCGCCGATCTCCTCATGAAAACCATGGGGAGGCACGGCCTCCTTGACCGGCGCAACCTCGCCGAGAAGCGCGAGAAAACGGCACAGCAGCTGAACATCGCCCACTACATCGAGCACGTGAAAAAGGCCGACCAAAACGTGGCGGGCTCGATCATCGACAAGCAGGAGGAGATCATCTTCATGGTGAAGCGGGGAGACATCACCGGCGCCAAGGAGCTCCTGAACGAGTACCTGGGGTACATCTTTTTCGACACCGGCATGAACTTCGACATCATAAAGATCCGGATTATCGAGCTCATCGTGCTCATGTCCCGGAGCGCCATCGAGCTGGGCGCCGGCTCGCGGGAGCTCCTCAAGCTGAACCAGGGATACCTCGCGGAGCTCAACAGGATCGACGACTATGAAACGCTGTGCCTGGCCGTGGCGAGGATACTGGAGAACTTCATCAGCAAAATATCCACCATCATGATCGACAAGAAGAGGATGACGGTGAAGCTGATGGTGGATTACATCAACCAGAATTTCGCCGACGGTATCACCGTCGCGGATCTTGCTGATGCGGTGAACCTGAGCCAGGGCAGGACCCTGCACCTGCTGACCCAGGAAACCGGTCTGTCATTTTCCGAACACGTGACCCGGTGCCGGATCGACTATGGGAAATATCTCCTGTTGCAAACCGACAACAACATCGCCGACATCGCCCTCCAGGCCGGGTTCTACGACCACAGCCAGTTCACCAGGACCTTCAAAGCGCTGGAAAATACCACCCCGATACGCTTCAGGAACAGGTTCAGGACATGAGGAAAGACGTCCGTACGGTGTGAGATGATTCCGGGAAGAAACACCGTGTTGAGGTACCTGCAGCGGAAAGGGGACGTAAAGTCCACCAGGGTAGTCGTCAATTATTTTATGATACAGGAATTATTGCCCTCTTTTATGACACCGCGTATCGGCAGCGCCCTCTTCAAAAAGTCCGCCTCTCTCCAATAACACCCCCGCGGGAAGAGGGCTTAACATTCAAGCCGTATCCGGTTGAGGTTTCGCCCCGGAACTCGAGCGGCGGGAGCCAGGACGACGCACACGCAGGACCGGCCAATCGCCGGCCCCGCTTCGCACATCGGACCCGCACGCACTTTCGACGCCGGCCCGTTACTTCTCGGCCTCCAGCACCGCATTCTTCACCCGGTCCATGTCGGCCGGATAATGCCGCGACCCCAACCAGAGCAGGAAGGCCGCAACAAAGCCGGAGAAGGCCACGATGATCAGCGCCTGCTTCAGGCCCTCCGCGCCCCCGCCCAGTGAGTCCGAGATGGCCCCCACCACGATCGGCGCCCATCCGCCGCCGAACACGTACATGCAGAAGACCGCCATCCCCCACGAGGTGCCCTTGAGCGCCGGTTTCACCACGTCCTGCGACACCGCGTTAAGCGCCGGTGTGCCGATCATCACCATCATCCCCCAGAGCACCGCCAGATAGTAGCCCGCCCCCTTTACGTCCAGAAGCAGCGCGGCGATCATGACGGCCGCCGCCAGTCCGTCCCCGGTCATTGCCAGCAGCATTCGGGCCTTCGGGTTTCGCTTCTGCCAGATATCGGAGAGCGCCCCGCCGAGTATCGCGCCGAAAATCGCCATCATCATCACAAGACCGGCAAGCATTCCCGCTTTGTCCTCGGCGATATCCCGGCTCCTCATAAAGAACGCGGAGAGCCAGACGAGCATTGAGAAATTCATGATGTTCCGGACCCCGTATCCCAGGTACATCCACTTCAGCGATGGTATTTTAAAAAGCGACAGCGCCGACGAAACAAAGCCTATCTTCTTCCCCTTTTCATCGACGTGGTGCACGGTCTTATAATCGCGCATGAACAACGCGAGGATTCCGAGCACGACTCCCGGAATCGCGAACACGAAAAAAGGCGTGCGCCATCCCCCGTAATTTTTTGAAAGGTATCCCCCCAGTATCACGCCGAGCGCGGCGCCTACCGGGATGACCAGGTTGAAAACCCCCATCACCTTCCCGCGCGACTCCGGTGGATAGACGGCGGTCAGCATTGCGGTGCCGCCCGCGGAAAAACCCGACTCCCCGACCCCGACCAGCGCACGCGGTATAAGCACGCCGACAAAATTCCTTCCCAGACCGGTAATATACGTGAAAGCGCTCCAGAAGATCGCCATGAGCGCCACGGCCTTGCGCCTGCTCCATCGGTCGACCAGAAATGCTACCGGCAGCGAGAAGAACGCGATACTTAAAA
>JBFZEY010000106.1:0-5764 GCA_041306625.1 Spirochaetota bacterium
CACCCCTGATGCCGCCCTCGTGTTCGACCATCCGGGCCATCCTGTGCGCGTCGTAGAAGTTGTCAATCGCAAGAAGCACGCCGTCCTCGCGGGGGACCGCTATAGTGGCGCCCTCGCGCGCGACGAGCGATCCGAGATACGGATTTGCACCGAGGATGGTATCGATGGTCACGTGATAGCGCCGCGCCACGTCCCAGTACGATTCGTTCATGCGCATGGTATGGAGGATGATCTCAACCCCCGGGTTGTGCGGGTATGACTTGATAAGCTGAATGTATGCCTCGTGCGCGGTAAAGATCGGGAAGCCTTCGCGCAGCCGGTACGCCGAGCTGTCGACGCGTACCTTCGAGATGAATATCGCCGCAGCGATATTGCCCGCGATGATGGCGATGACCGAAAGAGAGACAAGGGCCTTCAGGGCCTTTTTGGCCTGCCAGATGTGGTAGTTGGTGATGGGCCAGCCGCCGCTCACGATTTCTCTCCTAGCCTGGCGGATTTCAGCGCCGCGGCCTCGACGGCGTCCATCACTATGCCGGAGAAACCCGCGCGCTCCATAACATGCAGCCCCTCGATGGTGGTTCCGCCCGGGGAGGCGACCCTTCCTCGCAGCACCGCCGGGTCGTCGCCCGTCTCGAGCACCATGCGCGCCGCTCCGAGCACCGTCTGTGCGGCGAGGAAAAGCGCCCGCTCGCGCGGGATGCCCGATTTGACGCCGCCGTCGGCCATCGCCTGGATCATCGTGAAGGCGAAGGCGGGACCGCTTCCGGAAAGTCCGGTAACCGCGTTCATCAGGCGCTCGGGCAGGACCATCGTCTTTCCAATATTCGAAAACAATTCAACGGCGAGGGCCATTGAGTCCGCATCGGCGTGAGCGCCCGCCGAGAGCACCGTCATACCTTCCCCGACCAGGGCCGGCGTATTGGGCATGACGCGGATGACTTTCTGCGCGGGCGGCAGGGTCTTTTCAATCAGTTCGGTCGATGCGCCCGCGACGACGGAGATGATGAGCTTTCCGGATGGAATCCCCTTGAGATCCTTGAGCACCGCCTGCAGCGCGTCAGGTTTGACGGCCAGGATGATGATGTCGCACGTGCCGGCCATTTCGCCGATCGATGCGGCCGGTTCCACGCCGAAACCGCGTACGAGCGCCTCGGCGCGGGCCGTATCGGTGTCGAAGCAGCGAACAGGTGCTCCGCCCGGTGCCCTTGCAAGCCCCGCGGCGATCGCGCCGCCCATGTTGCCGGCGCCGATGATGCCGATTGTATGCCCGGCGAGGCTCATTCCCGGTAGCTCCTTTCTCCAAAAATCGCGCTGCCGATGCGCACCAGCGTGGCGCCCTCGTCGACGGCCGTAAGATAATCTGCCGACATTCCCATCGAAAGCTCGCCGAGGGGTATCCCCAGGCGCCCGGCGATATCATCGCGAATCTCCCTGAGTGTTGCAAACGAGGTACGCACCGCGCCCTCGTCACCCTCCAGGGGACCTATGGTCATAAGGCCCAGAAGCTCTATGCCGGCGACAGACGCGGCCTCCCTGCAGAGCCCGAATGCGCCCGAGGGATCGATCCCGCTCTTGGTGTCCTCGCCCGAGGTATTGACCTGGATCAGGACCTTTTGCGTTTTGCCGATTCGCATTGCCTCTTCACCGACCTTGCGCGCGGTGGACGTCTTGTCGATAGAATGGATCAGATCGAAAAGGGCAACAGCGTCGCGTGCCTTGTTCGACTGCAGATGACCAATAAGATGAAAATAAAAAACACCGGAAAGCGCCGGGATCTTGCCCTTCGCCTCCTGTACCTTGTTTTCGCCGAAGAGCCGAATGCCCTGACCGATCGCCGCCTGCACCGTCTCCGGCGGGAAGGTCTTCGAGACGGCGACTATTCGTATATCTTCCGGTTTCCGTCCGGCAGCGCGGGCCCGGACGTCGATCAAATTTCGAATGTGGCTGTAGTTCTGGAAATAATTCATTACGGGACTTACGGGCTCCGATTGTTGTAGGATGGGGAGCGAACGAAAACCGGACCCGTATCCACTCCGCAAGTACTATACATCAGTTCAATTTTGTACGTCAATTATCTTTTTGCCATGCACATTGTTGGGTATGATTTAAATTCGGGGTAAAATGTTGTCATTGAGAGGAGCGCAGCGACGCGGCAATCTTAAAAGGTAAAAAGTTGAAATATCGAGTGGTGCATATCCCGCATCGTTCGATTTTTTGCCCATCCGGGGCTTTTTTGCTATACTCAGGATGCTGTTAGCGTAGTACCATGATACCAGTCGGCGGCCAGCGTAAAGGTGCTACCGATTATGAAGATTACTGATGAGAAGAACCTTTTCCATTAAAACGCTCGGCTGCAAGCTCAACCAGTACGAGTCCGCCCTCATCGCGCGGCAGTTCGCCGACTGCGGCTGGGAGTCGCGGCCGTTCGGCGAGCTCGTGGACGTGGTCGTCATCAACACCTGCACCGTGACCGACCGCAGCGACAAGAAGTGCCGCAACTACATCCGCCAGGGCGCGCGCCTCTCGAGGCTCGGGAAGGCCGTGGTGACCGGCTGCATGGTGGAGCGGGACCGGAAGGAGACCGCGCTCATGGACGAGGTACTTGCAGTGTTCGGCAACGGCGACAAGCGCGCGATAGTGCGGAAAATCACCGCCTTTGTGGAGTATACCGAGGATCTGCGAGAGACGGGCGACCGGGATGATGACGAGGACGCCGCCTTCATGGCGCACTCGGGAGGCCGGGACGGGGATGACTGCTTCGACGAGGCCGCCGTCGAGCCGTTATACCGGTCGCGCGCCTATTTGCGCGTCCAGGACGGCTGTGACGGCGCCTGCTCCTACTGCATCGTGCCGTCGGTGCGGGGAGCGCCGCACAGCAGAGCTTTCGCCGAAGTGATCGATCACGCGCGGCGGCTGACGGCGACGGGCTGTCCGGAGCTTGTGCTGACAGGCATCACGATCGGACGGTACGATGATTGCGGCGCGGACCTTGCCGCGCTCGTGGAGGCGGTTGCGGCGATTCCGGGAGAATTCAGGGTGCGTGTGACCTCGATCGAGCCCACGCACGTCACCGACCGGCTTATCGGGCTTCTCGGTTCGTCGAAAGTGTGCGGGCATATCCATCTCCCGCTCCAGTCGGGCTCGGACAGAATACTCGCCGCCATGAACCGTCCGTATACGCTGGATGGCTATATGGAGGTCGTGGGCCGGATCCGCGCGCACGATCCCGATATCGCGATAGGAACCGATATTATCGTCGGATTTCCCGGCGAAACCGACGAGGATTTTGCCGGAAGCGTCGATGCGCTTGTCCATGCGGAATTTGCGTATGTACACCAGTTCAGTTTTTCGCCGCGCACCGGCACGCCTGCGGCCTCGGGTGTCTTCTGCGGCGAGCGTGCTATTGCTAGGCGCAGTTCCATCCTGCGGCGGTCGGCCGCCGAGACGGGACGCGAATATCGCCGCCGCTTCGAGGGTGCGCTGCTTCAATGCGTGGTCGAGCGACGAAAAAACGGCGCCGGCCATATGGCCGTAAGCGACAATTATATAAGAATAAAGCTTTCGGAATCGGCTGAAAACGAGGCACGCGAGGGTACGATCGCCCCGGTGCGCCTGGTCCGCGCCGGGTTCGACGAAAACACCGGCGCTATAGAGCCGTAGGCGCATCGTACAAATTATGTCGCCTCAAAAAAATGTGGATCTTTTTGATAATTTTCTTGCGTCATGGAAATTTTTCTTGCTATATATCTAATTATTGTTGAAAAATGCGCCGTGTTCATTTGTATGGTTGCATTCCTGAAAAGGGGGGGGTGATATTTCATCCGGGCGGAAACGCCACCAATTAATGAAGATTGAATCAACAATCAGAATGAATTGACAGAGTGCGGGGGGAGACCTCTGTTCTGTCTGTTCTGCGTAGCTGAGTGGGATCTAAAATCCCCAGGGCAGATCTTCAATTTTAAGTAGTTTATTAAAATTGCATACACTCACACAAGTGTAGAAGATATTCGGTAACAAAGAGGTAGTTGCCATGGAGGGTTTGGGTACGCATCTAATAGCGGAGCTCTTCGACTGTAATGAGTTGCACCTGAACGACGTCAAGAAGGTTGAGGAGGTAATGATGGCCGCTGCCGAACTCTCTAGTGCCACGATTATAAAACCCTTCTTCCACAAGTTTTCACCATATGGAATCAGCGGTGTAATCGTTATCGCTGAGTCCCATTTCACCATTCACACATGGCCCGAGTACGGATATGCGGCGGTCGACGTGTTTACCTGCGGCGATCTCGAATACCAGAAAGCGGTGGATTACATCAAGTCCGAGCTGGAAGCCGAGCGATGCTCGATTTTCCAATTCCAGCGGGGCATTCTCGCCAACACCGATCGGGTGAAAGGGATTTCGGCATTCAGGGAGGTTGAAAATGCAGGCTACGTTGAATAGCAGGAAAATACTCGAGACGATTCCCACAATCGAGAACTTCGAGGAGATGGGGGCCTGGGGCCTCTACTCGAGCGTGGATATACATAACTGCGATCCGGACATCATCCGGGATGCGGAGATGATTCGCCAGTACGTGATTCAGCTCTGCGACCTGATCGGAATGAAACGTTTCGGAGAAACGCAGGTGGTCGATTTCGGGGAGGACGAGAGGGTCGCGGGTTTCTCCATGACCCAGCTTATCGAGACGTCGCTTATCTCGGGGCACTTCGCCAACCTCTCCAATACGTCGTACATCGACGTCTTCAGCTGCAAGTATTACGACCCCGAGGTTGTCGCTCATTTTTCGCTGAGCTATTTCAAGGGCAGCGACTACAACCTCAATATCGCCCTTCGCAAGTAGTTCCGGGCTATCGAACGCCGCGGCGGCGCCTGCCGCCGCGGTCCTTTCCATTATGACAATACTGATACAGGGAGGACGCCATGTCGGTTGAATCGCAGTTATGGTTTGAGGAAATACTAGAAACATCGAACGGCAGAACGTTCAAGATTAAAATAAACGATCTGATCGAGAGATTCGACTCGAAATTCCAGCGTATCGAAATCTACGATACGAAACCGTTCGGAAAAATGCTGGTGCTCGATGGCGTCATCATGTGCACCGAGTGGGATGAACACTCCTATCACGAGATGATTGCGCACGTGCCCATGTTTACGCACCCGAAACCGGAGAACGTGCTGGTGATCGGCGGCGGCGACGGCGGCACCATCCGCGAGGCGCTGCGGCATCCCGAGGCGAAGCGCGTCGACATCTGCGAGATCGACGGTGACGTGGTGCGGCTGTGCCGGAAGCACCTTCCCTCCATGTCCTCATCCTTTGATGATCCGCGCGTGAAGCTCTACACAGAGGACGGCGCGAAATTCATGAAGGAGCGTCCGGGCACCTACGATGTTATCCTGGTCGATTCGTCGGACCCCATCGGTCCGGCGGCCGTGCTCTTTTCGGAGGAGTTCTACCTCGACATGAAAAACGCGCTGAAGGATGACGGCCTCATTGCCACACAGTGCGAATCGTTTTTCTATCACGGCGACATCATCGAGCGCATTACCGGTTACGCAAAGAAGCACTTCGCCGTCCCCGGCTATTACTACACGGTGGTGCCGACCTATCCCAGCGGAATCATCGGATATTGTTTCGCATCGAAGAAGTACCATCCCATAAAGGACTTCCATCCGGAACGGGTGAGTGCGATGCAGGGACAGCTTAAGTATTCCAACGCCGATCTGCACCGGGCGGCATTTGCGCTGCCGAGTTTCATCCGGGAC
>JBFZEY010000107.1:0-11482 GCA_041306625.1 Spirochaetota bacterium
ACGATCAGCTTAAAAGCAAGGACTTTCCCAGGTCGATTTTCCAGAGTATAACGCTTATCGGCAAGGATTCGAGTATCCCCGATGGCGCCCGTGTCGGCGGGGCGTGTTATGTATCGTCGGGAAGCGGGATCGAATTTTTCGCCAAAAGCAAATATCTATATGACGGGCTGTCGGTCGTAAAATGAGATTTGACAGGGCGGCTTCGCTCGATGCCGTTGCGATCAACCGATTGATGCCTTTTCAGCCGGGGACGTCCCATGTTCATTCCTTATAAGGACGAAAATCCAACCGGCCGCTCCGCGGTCGTGACTTTCCTCCTCATCCTCGCAAATTGCGCCGCTTTCGCCTTCCAGGTTTTCTCACCGGAAGGCTTCGAGGCGGTTACGGCCCGGTACGCGTTTTATCCGGCTTCCCTGGGAGAAGGCACGGGCGGCCCTCTGACAGTTGCCGCCGGGTCGCTGCTTTCGCTCGTTTCGTACATGTTCTGTCATGGCGGACTTACGCACATAGGGTTCAACATGCTGTTCCTCTGGATTTTCGGCAACAACGTGGAAGACCGCATGACGCGCGGCGGCTACTTTCTTTTCTACCTGATAACGGGAGTCGTTGCCGCGCTCGCTTTTGCTGTCCAGTCCCCCGGGGCCGATGTTCCGCTGGTGGGGGCATCCGGTGCCGTGTCGGGGGTGCTTGGTGCGTACCTGTTCATGTTTCCTCTGGCGCGAATCCACGTATGGATGCTCTTCTTCACGATGCGGATGAGGGCGTTCCTGTTCCTGCCCATATGGTTCCTGTTGCAGGTCTCGGGATTATTCGGCGGAGCGGACAGCGTTGCATGGATCAGCCACATCGCGGGATTCGTCGCGGGCGCCCTGCTGTTCAAGCTGTTTACGGTGGATTGAGGATGATGCACGCGATGCCGGCCGGCGCCGGCGTTGGATACTCCAATCGTTTTGTGGAGGCCGAATGATGAGAAAGATGGCGGTACTGCTGCTCGGGCTTACGGTATCGGCACCGCTATGGGCTGCCGAAGTCGCCGTGATTCCCTACCGGATAGCGAACTCATCGGATCAATTTAACGAGACCACCGGCGCACAGTATGCGAAGCTGCTCGGCCTGGCGCTGCTGCTGAAAAAAGGGATAGAGCCCTATTCGCCAAGGGAGCTCCAAGTCGACATGAGCAGCTTCTCGATCGATCCGCGGCGTTCCATAAGCGGCGAATCCCTGGACGCGCTCGGACGGGGACGCTTGATCGACCTGATACTCACGGGCACCCTTTCGCGCTCGGGCGGCGTCTACACCTCCGAGAGCGTGCTGTATTCCACCGCTCAACGGAAGGTCATCTCGAGGGAGCGCCTTCGCGCGGACAGCCTTTTCGCGCTTGCGGAGAGGGACATCCGGGAGATATTCGTCACCTACCCGGACCGTGCCGCCCCCGGCGCGGCGATAGCGTCCGTAGACGCCGTTCTGGTGCTTGATACCTCTTACAATGTGTCGCGTGAATGGGACGCCATTAAAAGCGGAATCACCGCGTTCGCTTCCGGTGTGTCCGGCGACTGGGATGCCTCTCTGCGCCTGTACGTGGCCCCCTTTTCGGATGCTCCGGCGGCGCCGAAGGCGGCCCGCGCCATAACATCCCCCCTGTCACTCAGACAGGAACTCGCCTCCATCAGGCCCAGGGGAGGGGCGGGCCCGGCCGCACTCGGTAAAGCGCTCGCGTATGCGATCGACGCGGTTCCATGGCGCGCGGAGGCGACGAAGGTCCTGCTGGTGATCTCAAATTCGCCCGCACGCGATGTTTCCCGGGCCGAACACTACGCGCTCAAGGCGCGAAAGAAGGGCATCGCGATCTATACGCTGCCGCTTGGACGAATCGGGCGCGATGAGGCCGAGGCGATGCGGCAGGTTGCGATAACCGGACGGGGCCGTACGCTTCCGGCCGCTTACCGACAGCGCGTGTATGACGCGGAAGGTAAGACGATCGACCTCTTCATGCAGTCAGGCCGTCTGTTCCATGCGCGAAGCTTCGGGGATCAGTGGAAAAGCGGTTTGCTCGTTGAGGGTGAGGGGGGAAGGACCGTCCGCCCGAAGCCTTTCCTGTCGGAATTGTTCTACGACGAAAAACGCCACGACGTCAACGCCTATACGATGGGGGAGCGCTACGGCGATATCGCCGGTGTCCGCCTGATAAACCGGGAGCGGCTGGAAAGCAACGTCGACACCCTGCTTGCGGAGATCGGCGAGGCGCATGCCGTAAGGATCGCCAGGGGTGGCGCGGGAAAGGCGGTGGCCAAGGTGCTCCTTGCCGACGAGCGCCTTTCTATCTGGCTTTCGTTCTCCGACCGGACGCTTGTCGAGTTTTTCGAAAAGCAGGCCGCCCTGGGGAGCTATGTTACGCTCGGGGTGATGGTGAGGATGCGACCCGACGAGCCCTACGGGTTCGATTTCAGCCCGCGGCGGATCGTCACGGGCCTCGAGCCCGAGCATATTCCCGGTATGGCAACGGCGACGCTTCAAGAGATCATGGGGAAGCCCGAATACTATACGGCAAGCGGACTCATGCGCCCGCCGGTGTGGTTTATCCGCGTGAAGATCGAACGCGTCGAACGGCTCAGGGACGAGGCGGACATCAGGGACTGACGGACCGCTGCACCGGTGGCCAACCGGCCTTGAAAGGCATTTTGACCTTTTTAAAGGTCAAGCGAAGCATCTTCCGGATATCGGCCGCTGGCTCAACTTTTACGCTTGACGATCGGCGCTTGAGAGTGTACATTCCAATTGTTGTATGTTGCGGGGTTGTTCAGGTTTTCCCGGTTATAAAGATATTTTGTTATTAAAGATAGCGGAAAAAGTCGTTCCTCATTGTGCTTGCAGTATACCATCCGGCATCCACGTACGTCCGTTTATTTATCGCCTGCCTTTCTGTTATAATGTCTGGAGGATGTTACTATGCGAATGGACAAACTGACCCTCAAGGCGCAGGACGCGATATCGCGCGCGCAGAACGAGGCGACCAACAACAACCACTACGAGATCCAGCCCGAACACCTGCTCAAGGCGCTCGTTGACCAGGAAGAGGGCATGTTTACCACAATCGCGCGGAAAATCGGCGTGCCGACCGTGGAAATAGGAAGCGAGATTGAGGCCGAGATAAAGAAGCTGCCGCGGCAAAAGGGGGGGGGACCCGGCGGCGGTGCCCTCTCGGCGTCGATGCGCGATGTTATGAACGAGGCATGGAACGAGGCGGTCAAGCTCAAGGACCAGTACATGAGCACCGAACACCTGATCCTCGCACTCGCCGGCACGGGTGAAACGCGTGCACGGAGCGTCCTCAACGCCGCGGGATTTACCCGCGACAATATCCTAAAAGTATTGATGGACGTGCGCGGCAGCAGGCGCGTTACCGATGAGAACGCCGAGGACCGCTACAACGCGCTCGACCGCTACAGCCGCGATTTAACGAAACTGGCACGCGCGAACAAGCTCGATCCGGTGATCGGAAGGGACGAGGAGATCCGCCGTGTAATGCAGGTGCTCACCCGGCGCACCAAGAACAATCCGGTGCTGATCGGCGAGCCCGGGGTGGGGAAAACCGCAATCGTGGAGGGTCTTGCCATCAGGATCATAGAGGGAGACGTACCCGAAAATCTTAAAGACAAGCGGCTCGTCGCGCTCGACATGGGCGCGCTGATAGCGGGCGCAAAGTACCGCGGTGAATTTGAGGAACGTCTCAAGAGTGTGATACAGGAGATTGAGGAGTCCGACGGCGAGGTCATACTCTTCATCGACGAACTGCACACACTGGTCGGGGCGGGCGCGGCCGAAGGCTCGATGGACGCTTCCAATATGCTCAAGCCCGCGCTCGCGCGGGGCGAGCTTCGCTGTATCGGCGCGACGACGCTGAACGAGTACCAGAAATACATCGAGAAGGACAAGGCCCTCGAGCGGCGCTTTCAGCCCGTTTTCACCAGCGAGCCGAGCGTTGAGGACACCATCGCGATACTCCGGGGCCTGAAGGAAAAGTACGAGGTTCACCACGGGGTGCGCATATCGGACTCGGCCGTGGTCGCGGCCGCCGTGCTCTCCGACCGGTACATCACCGACCGATTTCTTCCCGACAAGGCGGTCGACCTCATCGACGAGTCCGCGTCGCGCATCAAGATGGAAATTGACTCCATGCCGATCGAGATCGACGAGATCGAACGGCGGATACGCCAGCTCACGATCGAGCGCGAGGCCGTCAAAAAGGAGAAGGACAAGGTTTCCAGGGAGCGCCTCGCAAAGATAGAGGAAGAACTGGCCAACCTGAACGAAAAAAAGAACGAACTGGTCGGCCACTGGAAGAACGAGAAGGAGGTTATCTCCCGCATCCGTGCCATCAAGGAAGAGATTGAGCGGATGAAGGGGGAGGAGAGCCGTGCGGAGCGGGAGGGCAACCTGAACCGGGTGGCGGAGATCCGCTACGGAAAGATCGTGGAACTGGATAAAGACCTCGCCGGCATGAACGCGAAGCTCGCGGAGATACAGAAGGATCGGAGCCTTCTTAAAGAGGAAGTAACTGAACAGGAGATTGCCGAGGTGGTCTCTCGCTGGACGGGCATTCCGGTGGCAAAGATGCTGGAAGGAGAAAAGGAAAAGCTTCTGGGCATGGAGCGCATAATCGAGCGCCGCGTGGTGGGGCAGAACGAGGCGATCATCGCCATCTCCGACGCCGTGCGACGCTCGCGGTCTGGCATCCAGGACCCGAACAGGCCGGTGGGTTCGTTCATCTTTCTCGGTCCCACCGGCGTGGGGAAGACCGAAACGGCAAAGGCCGTGGCGGAGTTTCTGTTCAATGACGAGAAGGCCATCACCCGGATAGACATGTCGGAATACATGGAGAAACACTCGGTTTCGCGTCTTATCGGTGCGCCTCCCGGCTACGTCGGTTACGATGAGGGTGGCCAGCTCACCGAGGCCGTGCGCCGCAGGCCTTACGCCGTTTTGCTCTTCGATGAGATTGAAAAGGCGCATCCGGATGTCTTCAATATCTTCCTTCAGATCCTCGACGAGGGGCGGCTCACCGACTCGAAGGGCAGGACGGTTGATTTCAGGAACACTCTCATAATTATGACGTCGAACATCGGGACATCGTATATCGCCGATGCCTCTATACCCTACGATGACCGTAAAAGCGGCGTGGAGAAGGAGCTCAGGGCCCATTTCAAGCCCGAGTTTCTCAACCGTGTTGACGAGGTTATCATCTTCAATCAGCTCGGTCGTGAGCACATTGCCGAGATCGTAAAGCTGCAGCTCTCCATGGTGGCGAAGCGCCTTCTGGAAAGGGGAGTGCGGCTCGAGCTTACGAAGAAGGCGCTGGACTTTCTCACGACGACCGGGTTCGATCCGCAGTTCGGCGCGCGGCCGCTCAAGCGCGCCATACAGAGGCACCTGCTTAATCCGCTCTCCGTGAAGCTTCTGGGGGGAGACATCGCGGGCGAAACGACGATCAAGATCGACAGCGACGGCAAGTCCCTGGCCTTTAAATAATCGTTCTGCCGTCGGCGCTGTACAATTGCGTGCCGTCGGCAGAGCGCCGGGCGTGTAAGGGAAACGCTTACAATAAAATAATAAATAACATCAATTGACAAAAGGAATGATTCAGGGCTAACTGAGGCGGGGACGTAAATCTTTTTTTTAAATCGATGTGGCCGCGGTCCGGTGTGAAAAAAATAATTCTCGGTCCTTATGGACGGTGCCGTTGTCGCCATGGACATAAAGCGGTTTCTGGAGATGCTCGGCTATGATGTAACCGCGAAAATCTACCGGGAGGAATCAGCGGCGGTCGACCGGACTGACCGCCCTGATATTCTTCTCATCTTCACCAGCCTTCCGGGCTGGTGAAGACGGCTATCTGGCGGCCCACGCCTGCCAGTTTATATCCAGCCCAGTACACCCGCAAACAGGATGATCGAGGCCGCGTTCACCGCAAAAAGACTTCCGATGACGGCGACCTGCGTTCGTGGCTTCCAGTCGTAACAGAACATTGACACCACGAAAAACGGTATATAGACGGTTACAAATACCGTGAGGGCCCCCCAGCATGGATAAATCCACACAAAGGCGGGAGTTTTTACGAGGAATATCTCGAAGATCGAGAAGAAGGCCGCGTTGCCAATTGCGAAAGCAAGGCGATTATTGACGCCTAAAATTCTTACCGTCGGATCTGCGGGCAGGAGCTTGCTGAACACCAGCCCCGCGATCGAAAACATCAGGGAAAGCTCGACCCCGACGCCGATGAGCAGCAGGAATGCCGTCCCCGTGGGAACCGTCCAGAGGGCGTGCCCCGAAAAGTGCTGCACGAGCGAGTTTGCGATTTCGACGAACCAGTGGACCATGTAGAGCGAAAGTCCCGCGGCGACCCCCTTCCAGTTCTTTTTCGAAATTTCGTTAAAATAAACATATACCACCAGCGCGAGAAGCGTGATGACGTACCATTGAAAAGGCTGCCCGTTTCGGAGCAGATCCAGTGCCTGCGAAGTCGCTTCCGGGTTGTTGAGGTTCATATCATCATCCTCCATGGTCAGACGGATTCGGCTCCATCATGTCGATGGCGCATAAAGTCGTCTTAAAAAGGCGACGGCAAAGCTGATCATAAAACAATCCCGATTGCAACCAGAAAAACTCCATTCGGCGCTGCCGGCGACTGTTCCATGACGCTGCGATCATCCCTGATTCGCTTCCCCGCCGAATTGTTGATCCATTAAATTTTTATGTTGTACAACATTTTTTCGCGTGATTTATTTTCGCGACGCTGATAGCCTGCCCCGGACAAGCTGCAGCAAAGGGGCCCCGGTGTTATATGCAGCCGGACGGGCCCCGGCCTCAATCAAACTCAGCGATTACAGACGGTTACAATGAACAGTCGAGAAAAGGGAAGTCTTTTCGGTAAAACGATCGGCGGGACGCGTATCGTCCCTGTGGCGTTCAAGATCATCCTGGTCTTCGCCCTCTTCATCCTCATCTCCAATCTTACCAGCAACTACGTCAACCTGGTATTTAACCGCACGAAGATGGTCAACATGATGCGGCAGCTGCTCGCCAAGGACCTCAAGGACATCTACGTGTTCTGCAACAATCAGTTCGAAATCTACAACTACAACAAGGACCTCAAGGGTTCCCTCTCCAGTATCGAGAACCGGGCGCAGAACGAGTTCACCAAGCGCAAGTCGGTGCTGCTCGGCGTTAAATCCGACGGCGCCATCCTGTTCCAGGCCTCCCGCTTCGCGAAGTCAGAATTCTTCGGGGACTCGAAAACATTGGTGGCGTTCAACGAGGGTCTCGCGAAAAATACGGGCGAGGGAATAATTGAGTTCAGGTTCAATAACGAGACCTATTTCGGCATTTACAAGCACAATCCCAAGTGGGGGGTTTTCATCATACGTGCCGAGGAGCAGAGCGAGTTCTACGAAGAATCGCGTGCCGTTTTTCGCGATGTGAGTGTCATAATCCTCGTAATCACCATAATCTGCGGCATCGTTGGCGTATACGTTCTGCGTCATGTCCTGCGCTTTATCAGCATCATTACGACCGAAATCATGACAATGCTCGAGGAGCAGCAGCTTCGCATCATCAACCTCAAGGGCGCGCCGAACGATGACATCACATTCCTGGGGGTGGCGTTCAACTCTCTGGCGAGCACCATCTCGAATTTACTGAACATTTTCAGGAAGTTCGCCAATCGCGATGTGGTAATCAAGGCCTATCGCGACCGCGAGGTACGCCTCGAGGGGAAGCAGAGTGATCTGACAATTCTCTTTTCGGACATCAAGAGCTTTACGTTTATAACCGAAACCCTCGGCGCCGATATCATCAAACTGTTAAACCTCCATTACGACCAGGCGATTCGGAGGGTCGTGGAGCATGACGGAATTATCGGCTCCATCATCGGTGACGCGCTGCTCGCTGTTTTCGGCGCGCTGGACCAGTATGAAGGAGATCATAAAAATAAATCGTACCAGGCGGTCGTCGTGGCATACAAGCTTCAGGATCTGACGAAAAAATTGCGGGCCGAAATGACCGCCAAGAAGAAAGAGATCGAGAAGAACAAGGGCCGTCTCAACGAGGATCAGGAGCGTGTATACCAGGCGGTGCTGCTCGAGATCGGCGTGGGGATCGACGGAGGCCTGGTCTTCTACGGAAACATCGGCTCGCATATTCGCATGACCAATACGGTCATCGGTGACAACGTGAATGCCGCCTCCCGCCTCGAGGGGCTCACACGTGAATACCGGCTGCCGGTGATCTGCTCGGAATACGTAAAGGAAGACCTGGAGGCAAACGGACAGGTCAACGATATATACTTTTTCGAAATCGACGTGGTCAAGGTGAAGGGAAAGACCGAGGGCAAGAAGATATATTGGCCCGTGCTGAAAAAGGATTACACGAAGACCCTGGAAAAGAGCATGAAGGCCTTTTCGGCGGGACTCGAGCTGTATTACAGGGGAGACTGGCGCAAGGCACACCAGCTTTTCAAGCGTTGCAACCTGCCGGTCGGAGAGGTCTTTGCCGAGCGAACCGCTGAATCTACTCCACCGAGGAACTGGAATGGCATATGGGAAATGAAAACGAAATAAAGGACATCGAGCCGGTAAATGACGGCACATCGATCTTTCTCCCCGAAGCGATACAGGACCCCGACGGGAAACCGCCGGAGTATTCGCTGAACAGCGAATTCGCGCGGACAAAAAGAAACCGAAACTATGGTTTCTACCTGCTCGTGGCCGGATTCATGGTGGCGCTTATCGCCGGAACATTGATGCTTGCACAGCTCATCCAGGAGCGGTTCAACCGCGAAGAGGTGGAAATCACCGCGTTCGAGGATATGCGGTTAATCGAGATTCTCGATAAGGCCAAGCGGCTTGAGAACGAGCTGGAGCTCGCCCGTACGCGCCTGGGTGATACCCGGGGCACGATGAACGACGAGCTTGCCCGCGCGAAGGATGAGGAGACGAAGGCCGCGATCCAGGCGAAGTACCGCGCCCGCTTGAGAAATCAGCAGGGGGAGGTCGCATCGATCCAGAAGAAGCTGGATGTGCATGATGTTCGCCTGCAGGAAAACATCAAGAAGGCCGAGGCGATCGTCAGCAACTACCAGAAACTGCATAATGTGGAAATGCAAAAACAGAAGCAGTATTATGAGAACCGGATAGCGGAGATAATTTTAAAGTATAACCCGCATTTTAGCGAGCGCGAGCTGCAGCGAATCCTCAAAGAGAAGATTCCGGCCCTGGATAAAAGCGTCCCGAAGCTCCAGGATTTCAAGAAGGAGCTGACGAGCGACGCACGGTACAGCGAGTCCGAGTTCGCCGAGATGCGGCGCATGCAGTCAGACCAGCAGGCGGTAATCCGGCGGATGAATCGAATACCCTATGTAAATTCGGTCGCGCCCACACTTGACAGGATCGAGTACTTTTCGCGCGAGCTCACCGGACGCTACGAGAGGATGTGGGGAGGACTGGCCGATTCGGTAAGGATTAAAAGCGCACAGCTCGATCATTTCCGGTACGCCTTCGATTACCTCGCCCGTACCGAACCGGAAAGCGGCTATATCGTCGATCCGCGCGATAACGGCGCAATCTTCGTGCACCTGCGTGCGGTACATGGGGTAAAGGACGGGACCACGGCGCTGGTATTTCGTAAAGACGATGAGTACGTGGGCAGGATACAGTTTTACGGCACCGGCGCAGGGATAAGGGCGCGGGTCTTGGAAGTTCAGGAGGGCAGAAGAATACAACCCTTCGATAGAATACTTATCAAGGTGTTACAGGAGTGAGTATGAAACGATTCGCGATCATATTAATGACGCTGTTGCTCGCCGGCGCAGTCCGGCTGGACGCCTATGACTGGGCCGCGGTTGGCATCGCCGTGGACGGCGAAGAGAAGGGAAACGGACGCACCGTGCTGACGCTTAAAGACGGCGAGGGCAAGATCTTCGTGCTCGGGTACGATGCGGAGCCTGCCGATGAGGTTGTAAAGCGCGTTTTAAAGATAAGAAACGATTTCTACGCCTGGAAGCATGTTAAAATCGAAAGGATTAGCTTCGATTATTCGAAGGATGTTCTCGAGGTAAACCTGGTGCCCGCGGAATTCACCTATAAAGGTGTGAACGTGCTCGATTACCTGCCGGCGGGGCTGTTTTTCTCGTACTATGACGCCACATACTATAATTTCCGCATAACGCGCGATAAGATGTTCGTCCGGGTTTACGGCGAGTACGTCGCCGAGGAAGAGCTTTGCGAAAAGACGATCACCGCCATCAGCGACCCGCTCGCCTATGTCAGGGCTCGCGATCCCGAGTACCTGCTCCAGCGGCTCGACCGTCTGGTGAGTGCAATAATGGCATTCGAAAGCACGGGAGCGTTCGGCTCGCCCAGGCCAATTGATCGGAGTGTGGTCCAGCGCATCGTCGCGATAAAACGTCAGAATCCCGTCCTCAAGCGGAAGGATATCGTTAAGGCGCTCGAGAAAGAAAAGATTTCGATTAGCGAAAAAGCGGTCGGCGTGGTTCTGGGCATCTACTTCAACGAGTTTGAATGATCACATGCACCTTCGTGCCTTCCGGTCGGCGTTCGATAACTGACGGCCGGAAATCTTCTCGCCTTTTTTGTGCGGTTCCACTACAATTGACAGGTAACCGTCCATTCGACAGGAATTCAGTACATGATATATGAGGAGGGATAAGCAATGAAAAAGGTCTTTAAATGGCTTGGCATGGCCATCGGTGCGCTGGTGCTTGTCGTCATAGCGGGGGGTGTCGCCATCATGCTAATCGTCGACAAGGAAATGATCGACCGGCAGATGGAAAACGCGCTCAGCAGGCAGGTCTCGATAGGCGCGATCGATGTGAGCGTTTTTTCGGTGGTTTCGGGTATCGAGGTAAAAGAAGTCAAAATATCGAACTTCAAGACGCCCGCCCAGCGGGAGGCGCTGAAAGGGAAGACCGTTGCAGCAAGCGATCTGTTTGTCGGGCTTTCCTCGTTCACCTTCAAGCTCAAGTTTCTGCCCCTGTTGAAAAAACAGGTCGAGCTCCGGGAGCTGGTCCTGTTCGAACCGGTGATTAACGTGGTTCGCTACCCCAGCGGCCTGTTTAATTTTTCCGACCTCATGGTGCCGAAAAAGATGACGGCGGCGGAAAAGGCCGAACTGATGAAGAAACAGCAGGAAGAGGCTAAAAAGAAAGCGGAAGAGGCGAAACAGCCACAGAAGCCGTTTACCGCCGACGACCTCCCTGTTGAAATCGCCATCGGCAAAGTCGGTATTGAAAAGGGCCTGGTTTCGTTCGTGGACCAGGGGCTGAAGCAGAGCTTCTCCATCTACAACCTGACGGCGCTCGTGCATTCAATCGAGATAGACCCTAAAGACCTCGCGAAAAAGAATTCGGTCAAACTGAAAATAGAAACGGGTATAAAGACCCTGGGGCAGGTGAAGACCGGTAGCGTTAAAT
>JBFZEY010000108.1:0-6035 GCA_041306625.1 Spirochaetota bacterium
GCTTTTTTCCCCCGGAGGGAACTCGCCGAAGAGATAGGCCGCGACAGCGTAAACCGACGGTTCGTTGATCGTGTTCCAGATATCGACGAGGTCGCCGAGGGATTCCACCGCTTTTTTAACGAAGCGGAGGTAATACTCTATGGTGCGGGGATTCTCCCACCCCCCCATGCGCACCAGCCACATGGGGTTTGCGAAATGGTGCAGGGTGACCATGGGGCTGATCTTCGCCGTGCGCATCTCCTTGAGGATCGCCCGATAGTGGGCGAGCGCTTTTTCGTCGAACGCCCCCTCGGACGGTTCGATCCGCGCCCACTCGATGCCGATGCGGGCCGCGTTGTGGTTCATTTTCTTCATGAGCGCGATGTCGCCCTTGTAGTATTCCCAGAAGCGCACGGCGTCGATCGGGCTGGTGCCATCCTTTATTTTGCCCTGGAGAGCCCAGTCATAAAAATCGTGGTGGGGGCATCCGCCCTCGACCTGGAAGGCCGAGGACGCGCTTCCCCAGAGGAAACCTTTCGGAAAAATAAAATTTCTTTCTTCGGCTTTCGCTTTCTTCATTCCGATCCCTCCTGTAATATGCGCTCCACCTCGTCGGCGAGAGCGCGCACCGCCTCGCCCGAAGTGATTCTGCGCAGTTTTTTCCCCCGTGAGAAAAGCATCATGGCCCCTCCGCGCCCCCCTGCGATTCCCGCGTCGGCGTGGGCCGCCTCGCCCGGTCCGTTAACCTCGCAACCCATCACGGCGACGACGATTCCGCGGCCGGAAAGCTCGAGCGATTTCCCGAAACGCCCCTCGATTTCGCGTTCAACCTCCTGCGCGAGTGAAAGCAGGTCCAGCGACGGGTCGGTGCGGCCGCAGGTCGGGCAGGCGATTATGCGCACCGGCGCCGTCCGCAAACCCGCGGCCTCCAGTATCTTCTTCGCGACGACCACCTCCTCCACCGGATCGCCGGTCATGGAGACCCGGATCGTGTCGCCGATTCCGTCGAGGAGAAGTGCCCCGATCGCCGCCGAGCTGTGTACGACGCACGAAAGCCCATATCCGGCCTCGGTGAGCCCGACATGGAGCGGATACGGCGCGGTCGCGGCAAAGAGCCGGTTGGCCTCAACGGTGAGACGGACGTCGGAGACCTTGATTGAGACGATGATATCGAAGAAATCGTTGTTCTCGAGAACGCGCACGTGCTCCATCGCCGAGGCCACGAGGCTTTCGGCATCGAGGACGGGATACCTGGCGCGGTCAATCGATCCGCCATTCACGCCGATCCTGATCGGCACCCCTCGTTCTTTCGCGGCGTGCACGACCTCGCGCACCTTCGCGTCGTCTCCAATGTTGCCGGGGTTGATCCGTACCTTGTCGATTCCCGCCTCGATCGCGCCGATCGCGATGCGATGGTTGAAATGCACGTCGGCGGAAAGCGGCATGTCGACCGCGGCGCGGACGATTTTAAGATATTCGAGGGAGGATTCGTTACGCAGCGCCAAGCGGACGAGCTGTGCGCCCGCCACGCGGAGCCGCTCGATCTGGTTGATGGTCGCCGCCGTGTCCTCGATCGGGACGTTCGTCATGGACTGGATCGACACCTGACCGCCGCCGATCGTGAGGCCGCGGACACTGACGACGCGCGTTGTTTTTCTAAAATCGCTCACGGTATACACCGACAGCCAACGGAAACATTCCGCCGCACGGGGCGGCCCGTTCGCGGCGCACCCCGCCGGTGAAGCGGAGTGCGACCCGCCTACTACTGGAAGAGCTTCTGGAAGAACGGGAAGAAGCTCAGGTCGTTGAATATCACGAACACTCCCAGAATTATCAGGAGCGCTATTCCCACGAACTGTATCTTCTCGAGCACCTTCTGGTTTATCGGACTTCCCTTGATCGCTTCATAGATAAAGAAGATAATAAAGCTCCCGTCGACTGCCGGGATCGGAAGCAGGTTCATCACCATGAGTATGATCGATATCTTCGCCATCAGGATGATGAAGGCCGACAGCCCGCGATAGTAAGCCGTGTCTCCGGCGATCTTCGCGATCCGTATCGGCCCCGAGAGATTCTGCCGCACGTCGAGCTCGCCGGCGAAGAGCATGCCGATACCCTTGATATTCATGACGATGAAATCATACGGATCGACGAGCGACTTCACGAAGCCGTCCGCGATGCCGAATCGCAGCGGCACCATCTCCGGCGCGACCCCCGTCTCCACGCCGATGAAGCCGAACTTTTCATAGGCGATGCGCCCCGTGTAGTTTCCCCCGGCCGTTTCAAGCCGCACGACTTTCCCGCGGTTCCTTTCCAGGCGCTTCTGGAAATCGCCGAGCGAAAGCACCCGCTCTCCGTTTATCTTTACGCTCCCCCGCGCGATACCGTTTCTCACAAGATCCAGCTTGTCCGTAGTAATCTCGATCTTCTCTTTTTTAAACCGGGCATCCTCGAACTCTTGAATCGAAATCGTCTCTTTGAGGCGCGGCGTTACGGGAATCTCCATCTCCCGCCCTCCCCTGACAACCTTCATTACAATTTCTTTACCGGAATTCGCCCGGACGTACCCGGTGAAATCGGCCGGGTTTTTGACCGGCCGGCCGTCAAGTGCCTTCACCTCGTCATACTGGCGCATCCCGGCGCCGTGGGCCGCCTCGTCCTCGAGGCTCCGAACCACGAGCACCCTCTCGCCGTAGGGCATTACACCCAGCGTGTAATATCCTTTCGCGGCGAAGCGTTTTGGCGTTACGGTGAAATCCATCGTCCCGCCATCGCGCAACACCCGTATCGCCGCCGGAAGGCCGTCCGAAAAAACGATCGAGTTCTGAATATCCTGAAATGAGGAAATCTTTTTTGCATTGATGCCGACAATCACATCGCCGCTGCGTATGCCCGCCGTGTATGCCGGGGAGATATACTCCCCCTGCGTAAAGTAGTCGGGGATGATCACTCTATTGGTCTCGACGTCGTATCCGATCATGTTCATCATGAAAAAAAGGATGATCCCAAAGAAGAGATTAAATAGCGGCCCCATAACCACGGTCACCACACGCCTGAGCGGGTGGGCGGAGAGAAATTCATACGATTCGCCCTTGCGGTCCTCGGAAGGGTCTTCCCCGTAGAACTGGCAGTAGCCCCCGAACGGAATCAGCGTTAGCTGATATGTCGTATCCCCGATCTGTTTTTTAATAAAGCCCTTACCGTAACCGATGGAGAAGACCCTCGCCTTTATGCCAACCATCCTGCCGCCCAGAAGGTGACCGAGCTCGTGCACGAAAATGCACAACCCGAGAAGGACCACCGCGGCCAGTATGTATGTAAGTGTCGCCATCATTTACCTCGCAGAATAGTTTGTACGGCTTCCCTCGCCCAGGCGTCAGCCTGGAAAATATCATCGATGTCCGGCTCCTCTACCGGCCGGTGAAGCGCCAGCGCCTCCTCGACCAGGCGCACGATGTCGGTGAACCCGATTTTGTGCTCCAGGAAGAGGCCGACGGCCGTTTCGTTCGCGCCGTTGAGCGCGGCCGGGGTCGTCCCTCCGGCGCGGCCCGCGCCATAACATAACGCGAGCGCGGGATAGCGGCGCGCGTCCGGCGTCCTGAAATGAAGGCCGCCGAGTTCCTCGAGCCTGAGTCGGCCGAAAGGATTGCGCCGTCTCTCCGGATACGAGAGCGCATTAAGTATGGGCAGTGCCATGTCCGGAACGCCGAGTAACGCGAACAGCGATCCGTCTATCGTTTCCACCATCGAGTGAATGACGCTCTCCGGATGTATGAGCACGTCGATTGCGTCGTACGGCGCGCCGAAGAGATGATGCGCCTCGATAACCTCGAGACCCTTGTTCATTAGCGTGGCCGAATCGATCGTTATCTTGCTTCCCATGCTCCAGGTCGGATGATTGAGCGCCTCTCCCGGTGTTACGCCGACAAGATCTTCGGAGCTGCGGTCGCGAAGGCTTCCCCCGGAAGCGGTGAGGATTATGCGCTCGACATCGGAAAAATCAAGATTTTCAAGAAGCGAGAATATTGCGCTGTGCTCGCTGTCCACGGGGATGAGCTCCACCCCGTGCTCTCGTATTTTATCCATGAAAAGCCCGCCCGCCATGACCAGCGTTTCCTTGTTGGCAAGGGCGATCCGGCGTGTGTACGGCACGGCCTCGAGCGTCGGGCGCAGCCCCGCCGCGCCGACGATCGCCGAAAGGACTATGTCGACATCGCGCCGGGCAAGCTCGAGAACGCCGTCCGCTCCGTCAAAAAACTCGACCCGCGGGAAACGGCGCCGCAGCTTCTCGCAGCACGCGTGCGAACCATCGTTCGATGCGACGGCCACCACCGCGGGATGAAACTCCTCGATCTGCTCCCCGAGCAGCGCAGTGTTACGGTTGCACGAGAGCCCATACACACTGAACTCGTCGCCCTGCGAACGGATCGCCCGGAGCGCCGAAACACCAATGGACCCGGTTGAGCCCAGGATGCTGACCGATACGGACATCGTGCCGCGGGCTTACTGGACACCCTTGAGCACAAGGTAATAGTAAAAAAGCGGAAGTGTCACGATCATGGAATCGAACACGTCCCAGATTCCCCCATGCCCGGGGATGAGCGAACCGGAGTCCTTGATCGATCCGTCGCGCTTGATCGCGGATTCCGCAAGGTCTCCGATATTACCGACAACGCTGAGCACGATACCGATGATCGTCGCCTCGACCATGGTGAAAAGGCTCTTACCGAAAAAGGACTCGAGCACCAGGCTGATGAGCAGCATGGCGATGATGCTGGTTAAAAGCCCCGAGAAATACCCTTCCCAGGACTTGTTGGGGGACACCTTGAAGCCCGCCTTGTGACTGCCGAAATATACACCGCCGAAATACGCGCCCGAGTCGTTCAGCATGACGATGGCGTTCAGGATGAGCACGTAGATATAGCCGTCCTTGAGAGCCTTCAGGAGTATGATGTGCGAAAACAGGAACGCGATGAACACCACACCGAAGACTGTAGTTGCGAGCGAATAGATGCCGCCGGCCACGGGCCGCTTGTAAATATGGATCGTGAAAATTATCGGCAGCCCGATCGCAAGCACCGCAAAAGCCAAGCGTGCGTCGAAGGGCTGAACATAGGCCGCATACCCGTAAACCTTTCCGAACGCGTAGAGATACATGATAATATTTACGGCCGCAGCCATGACCATGCCCGTAATCATAAACGGCCTGTTGCCGTCGTCGCGGGAACTTATCTGATAATACTCGTAGAGACAGCCCAGTGAAACGATGAGCGAGATTATCAGAATGGGGAGCGAGTAAAATAGATCGGTGACCACCAGGAAGCAGTAAACAGGCAGCGCCACAACCGCGCTGAGTATTCGCGTCGATGTTTCGTTCATAATCCGCCGAACCTCCTATCTCTCTGCTGGTATTCGTAAATCATCCGGTAAAGATGGCGCGGTTTAAAATCCGGCCAGAGCACCCTGGTGAATATCATTTCAGCATAGGCGAGCTGCCAGAGCAGGAAATTGCTGATTCGATGCTCCCCGCTGGTCCGTATCAATAAATCGACGTCGGGCAGGCCGGCAGTGTACAGGTGCCGCTCGAGCGCCCGTTCCGATAATTTTTCTCCATGTTTGCGCGATGCCGCCCAGCCATTAACGGCGTCGAGAAGCTCCTGGCGGCCGCCGTAATTAAGGCAGAAGTTGAGGATGATCACCCTGTTGTTCCGGGTCTGGCCGACCGAGTCCTCAATAATTTTCCTGGTTGACGCGGGCAGGTGCAGCGTCGAACCGGAGTGGCGCAGCCTCACACCCTTTTTTTTGATCTTCTCGATATTGGCCTCGAAGAACATTTCAAGCAGTCTCCAGATGCCGGCTATCTCGTCCTTCGGCCTGGACCAGTTCTCGGTTGAAAACGCGAACAACGAAACGACCCCTATCCCCAGGCCGATCGCGGCGTCCATGAGCGACTCTATTCCCTGCGCGCCCCGCCGATGGCCTTCGACGCGCGGGAGAGAACGCTTCTGGGCCCAGCGCCCGTTACCGTCCATAATGATGGCGACATGGCGCGGGAC
>JBFZEY010000109.1:0-2550 GCA_041306625.1 Spirochaetota bacterium
CCTGGTTCGAGTATCCCTCGACATTCGGCCTCAAGATGAAGCGCATACTCTATTATCCGCTTCTCATGCAGGCCGTCGTTTCGAACAGGCTGGACCGCATCATCACCGTTTCCCACGATTCCGCCCGCGAGATCAATAAGGCCTTCGGCGTGCCGATGGAGCGCCAGAGCGTCGTCTACAACGGGATGGACGCCGGAATATTCCACCCGGTAAAGGGAGTGCAGAAGCGCAAAAACAGCCTGATCTTCGTGGGAAACGTCGAGGACCGTAAAAAGGGCGTTATCTATTTATTAAAGGCGCTCACGCTCACGAAAAACAGGGTGCATCTGACGATCGTCGACGGCGGGGCCCCCAACAGGAACTATGTCCCCCGCTGGATTGACCGCTTCGGCATACAGGACCGCGTAAGCTTTACGGGCAAGATTCCGCTTGAGCAGCTGGTGGAGCTCTATTCGCGGACCGAGGTCGCGGTGTGCCCGTCGCTGTACGAGGGGTTCGGATTCCCGGCGGCCGAGGCCATGGCCTGCGAGATCCCGGTCATAGCGGCCACGGGCGGGGCGCTTCCCGAGGTCGTGGGCGAGCACATGAAGACCGGCTACCTCGTGCCGCCGCGCGACCCCGAGGCCCTGGCGAAGGGAATCGATTACCTGATGGACAATCCCGACGTGCGGCATAAAATGGGCAAGGACGCCCGCAAGCGCGTGCTGGCCACCTTCACCTGGGAGAACTCCGCGCGCGAGATGGTGAAGGTCTACGAGGAGGTCATACGTGCTCACCGTTGACTTTGACCTTCTCGGCGTGAGGGAGGGGGACCTCATGCTCGATGCCGGGTGCGGCGAGGGAAGGCATTCGTTCGAGTGTATCGCGCGCGGGGCCCGCGTCTGCAGCATGGACATGGACATGGAGTCGCTCCGCAAGGCCCGTTATACGCTGGCATATATGAAGACAAGCCGCCAGGCGCACAAAAACGGCGCCTATCTCTGCCAGATCGGCGACGCGCTGAATCTGCCGTTTCGCGGCGGGACTTTCGACCGCATCATCTGCTCAGAGGTGATGGAGCATGTGAGCGACGATCATCGTGCGTGCGGCGAGCTTGCGCGCGTATTGAAAAGGGGCGGACGAGTCGCCATAACCGTGCCGACCTTCATAAGCGAACTCGCATTCGACGCGCTCACGTACGAGTACTTCACCTCTCCGGGGGGGCACATCCGCAAATACGTTCCGCGCCGGCTGGCCGGCATACTTCGCGAGAACGGCCTGGAGGTCTACGGTGTCGGCTTCAAGCACTCGCTGCATACCATATACTGGATGATCCGCTGTGTCGTGGGTCTTCATCGTAACGACCAGCCGTTTACCGGGGCCTACCGGCGCTTCCTTACGCTCGGCATGGGTTCGCGCTTCATGGAGCGCGTCGAGGCCTTCTTCGACCACTTCTTTCCCAAGAGCATCGTGCTCTACGCCGTCAAGCGGTGAGCCGTCGTTCGCGGGCCGGGCGCTCTGGCCGGTGTTCGCCGTCGCCGCGATGCGGGTCCTTCGCGCGCAAATATAATCTTCCGGGGGTGCATTCCAGTGAACATACGCGAACTGCAGTCGGCGCTTGAGGAATTCGTCTTTGTCGGACAGGCCCGCCGCCTCGGAGTGTTCGACGCGCTCGATAAAAAAATCGACACCGCCGCGGGCCTCGCCGCGCGCATGAAGTTCGACCGCCGCGCCGCCGTCGCGCTCCTGGACGCGCTCGTCGAGATGAAGTATCTGAAGAAGCGCAAAGAGATCTATTTGATAACAGCCGAAACCCGGCGGCGCCTGGTGGTGCGCGGTGGACGCGAGTACGAGGGCGATTTCTGGAGCTTCCTCCTGTATCTCGTCAATCCATGGCGGACGCTCCCCTACGTTATGAAACACGGCAGGCCAGACAGGTCAAGCTACGCGGGATTTTCGATGGATGATTTTATCCGCGGCATGGACTCGCCATGGAAGAAAAGGATAGCCCCTGAGGTCGTGCGCCTGTGCCTGGGTCTTCGCAAAGGGGCCGCCACCGTGGCCGACATAGGCGGCGCTCCGGGCACCGTCGCGCGCGAGTTCGCCGGAAGGGGCCTTGCCACGCTCATCTACGACCTGAAGGAATCAAACGACGTGATGCGCAAGGAACTGTCGCGGGTCAAGAACGTCAGCGTAATGGACGGCGACGCGACGAAGTCGTTTCCGGCGGGAACGTTCGATATCGTTTTTCTTGGAAATCTCTGCCACGGCCAGTCGCCGGCCGACAACGCGAAGATGTTCCGCATGGCGCGCGAGCGCCTGTCGGTCGGCGGCATTATTGCCGTCTTCGACAATTTGAAAAACGAAAATCACCGCTCCGCGACGCTCGCCCTTCACATGATCACGCAGAGCCCGCTGGGCAACGTCTATACGCGCGTCGAATACCTCGGCTGGCTCAGGGACGCCGGATTCAGAAAGCTGAAAGTCGTAAAGCTCTCCGATCCCGCATGGAGCGTCATAGTCGGATACCGCTGACGATCGGCCAGGCGCCGCAACCGGCTATTTTCGGGG
>JBFZEY010000110.1:0-4351 GCA_041306625.1 Spirochaetota bacterium
GCTGGTCTGCGTATTGGCGGTAAGCATATAACCGGGAGCGAGGGCGTTGACACGGATATTATGCCCGGCCCATTCGGAAGCTAAGCCCCGCGTCAGATGGGCAACCCCCGCTTTACTGACGCAGTATGTCACGTTGTGTCGAGGAAAAATCTTGCTGATGATCAGACCTGATATCGAGCTCATATTTATAATAGAGCCGCCTTCGCCTCGCGCGATCATCCTTTTACCGACCGCTTTGGCGACGTAAAACATACTCGACATATTCGCATCGATTATCTTGTTCCATAATTCATCCGGGACATCTTCGATGGGACACCCCTCGGATTCAATACCGACATTATTTACCAGAATATCGATACCGTCGAAACGCTCCTCCACTTCATTTAAAAAGGTCTCGATTTCGGCCGTTTTCATGACGTCGACAATTTTAAAGAAAGACTTTCGCCCCAGCTTTTCTATTTCAAGAGCCGTTTTTTTCCCTTCTTCACCGAGCAGATCACAAAAGCAAATATCGGCGCCGGCTTCTGCGAGAGCGAATGCTATCTGTTGGCCGAGTCCCCTGGCGGCACCGGTAACTATCGCCACCTTGCCGGTAAGATCGAAAAGTTCCAAAGATTTCATTTTCTTTTCCCCTCAAAGTAAAAAGTGCTTTACGCTGTGGGCCATTTTTTCGCGCCGAAAGCTCCTTCCCAATCTTCTTTGAAACCAGCCATTCTCTGATACGTATAGGGATGTTCAAATAGCGCCCTAAAGAACTCCGCTCCCATCGTGCAAAAGTCGGAACCCGCAACGGCGAACTCGGCGACACCCCTCGGAAAACGCCCGCAAGAGAGGATCTTCGTCTTATAACCGTAATTATCAAAGATCTTCTTTACCGGCTCAACTATGAGTACGGGTGTATCGCTCACCGTGTCGAGCGGTCCGTTAAACAAGGCCACGATGTCGGCGCCGGCCTTACCGCAAATGAACGCCTGCCATACCGCGCACACGGCCGTAACGGCTATCTTTATTTCAGGTTTTTCTTTTTTTAGAAGCTGCAGAGCCTGTATTCCGGCCCGGGTCATCGGCAATTTGACAATCATTTTTTTCGACTTTGCCGCCAACCACCTGGCCTGGGCCATCATCTCGTGAGCGTCATCTGCCCCGATTACCTGCGTGAAAACATAACCAGGGGAGGCCTCGATAATAGCATCGAGGCGCTTCAAAAAATCGGTGCCGAGCCTTCCATAAATCTTGGGGTTTGTCGTCACGCCGGAAAGAAGACCGGTTTTACTGATTTCCTCTATTTCCTTTGGATCCCCGCTATCTAACAATAGTTCCATACTGCCGCTCCTATTTAAAAAAGTTCATCCGCCAAACCGCACAAATAGGTAGTCAATCTCTTTTCATATTCTTGGTAAAACTTAAGGCTTAAATCGTAGAATTTTTCACGGTGCAGGAATTGACCGGCTTTATCTCTTTTTCCGACAAAGGCGAAACTGAAATGATGAAATACCATCTGCTTGTAAGAAGGGTTTTTGTCACTATTTGCCTCGAGGGCGGCAAGACACTCCCTGGCAAAAGGGGACCCTGCCGCCGCTTCTCGATTGGCGTATGCTAAAGCATCATTCCACCATGCATGGAACAACTCCGGATAAAAATCCTCGATGGTTCCGGCGTAGATAATCTGTACCATCGGCGAAATTTTATAATGGTGTTTGCCATTGGTCGCTTTCTTTATAACCTGTCTCACCGGTGAGGTCAGATCATCGGCTGAATGAAAATCGACCATCACATCGAATGATTCGGCGATTCGGAAAAGTGAGGATATCCGTCTTTCCAATCCTTCGAGGCCATCCGGGCAACGGTAGTCAAAGCCTTTCTCAACACCGAAATTCGGAGCGACGTGCGTTACTGGCAGCCCGCGGCGTTTTATTTCCTTAAGCACAAATAGATACTCTTCCTCACTAGTCAAACAATCGAAGGCAGCCACCTCCGGGGGGTGTTCATCGACTGTGAACTCGAGGTCGTAACGCTCTCCGTTTTTTATCGCGACTAAATAGCTATTTAATTCTTCCAGCACTTCGAGAGAGTCCCAATATTTGCCGATCAATCTGTGAAGTATCGGTTGACTGATTGTATACGTTTTACCATCGACAACACACGGTTCCCCGTGATACGCGACGATTTCACGATATGTATTACCGTCTGCGAGCTTGCTTTCGGCTGATTGTGCCGCCGCGGAATTTGAGGTTTCAGTTAACGATTGAAACCCGAGTATGTCCGCCATATCGAGCGTGTAGAAGCTGTAGTAGCGGCAGCTGTCGATATACTGTTTTGCACGCTTTATGCCCTCGCCCCCGCGTTTGACTTGTAGATGGTCCGCATCGGCGCCGTATGCGAGGGTCTTCGGATATTTCAAGCCCTGCAACACTCCCTCAAGCCATAAACCCTCAAACGTACTACCGGTGTAGCCGGTTTCAATTGTTCCGAAGCCGCTTGCATAATTCTTATCGGCCGGCCGGCCGTCGATCAGATTCGAGAGGAAATTCAGCTCCCGGACGGAATTCTGAATCAAATTCGTACAAAAATTCCTTCTTTCCATCGCTTTCAAAATGGCCGGCCAGCATGAAGTTGTCATTCTCACACCAACCCCGAGCCGAGGTGTGGAGCCTAACGCACGTGATCCTTTTTGCGGCGCTATTTCTCTGAAAAACCTGGAAACGGTTGCGGCGGCGGTGTCGTATCCCGCAAATCGATAACCGTCGGATAAGGCAACCGTTACTATCGGTTTTCCAAGTTTTGACTTGTTACCATTTTTTGAAAACTCGGCGAAAACATGCTGTCCGTCGGATAGTCCAGCAAGCAAAAACTCACTCCCGCCCTCTTTACTTAGAGAGCCGGAATATGGAGTTAAGTAATCGATAACAGTAAATTTTTTCCCTTTCCGCGCGGCGAGGGCCAAATTCTCGAGATCTTCTTTCGGAACGCTCTTTATAGCACGTACCGCCGACGGTACATCCCAGGTGCCGGTATCGAGGATCGCGGGGTTCTTTGCCGGATTTATATCAAGTTTACCGAATTTCATAAACGGCCGGCCTTTTGTCCGACAGGACAGACGTCCATACATGCGCCGCCGCATTCTACCCTGGCCCCGACGCAATTGCCTTTGAACATCTCGGCTAAAGACATCTTTTTTCCCAACATCTGAAACGGCTTTCTTTTTCCGAACACGTGCATGGGGCATGCCTCAACGCAGGCCAGACACTCCTCGCCCTTACAGAGCGAAGGTTCTCGGACCGGGTCCGGCTCCAGAGGAGCGGTCGTAAACACAGATCCGAGCCTCTGCCGGGCGCCGAACTTCTCCGTGAGCAGCAGATTGCTGATACCCAACTCGCCCAATCCGGCGGCCACCGCGGCGTGTCTATGGGAAAAGGGGCCTATAAGGCCATTCACGTCGTTCGGCACGGGATGAAAAGTGGAGCCGTATGTAACCGGCATATAGATGGAATCGTAGCCCGCCTCTTCAAGCATAAAGGCCGTATGCATGACGATACGCTGCAGCTCGTTGTTGATCGATTCATAGCAGCACCGGCCGTAAATATGGTTGGCGATAGCTAAGCGAGGCTCAACCGTATCTCCCGACGGTAGCCGCCGAATCGGCGGTATCAATTCACTCTGAGCCAACATCCCGCGCCAGGCGGTCAACCCCTTTAGCAAAGGCAACGCGACAACGATGACCGACCGGGCGCCGGGAAGAAAATCTTCCGGCCTGTGTCCCCTTGGCGCTTCACCGAAACGATCTACCGATGCGATACCGATCATGCGCGCGCCAAGCGATTCTTTAGCGTACCGCTTGACTTCTTCAGTCAATGACATAGCCCCTCCTCCTTAGTCTCGGTTTTCCTTTGCGAAGCGCCGGTTAATCATCAATCCCTTCGACAAGCTTCTGAATTTCTTTCTCTATCTGTCCGAGGTAGGTTTCGTAACTGGTATTCTGGTAAGCCAGGCAGTCCTCCGACTGGTTTGTATCATACCAGTCGCACCATCCCGGCCGGGTTTGGAACCGTGCTTCTTCGATCGGGACACCGAGCAGGTCAAAATAATCCTTTACGTACTTTTTTCCGGTCATTCGCCAGCTCATCCCGCCTGCAATATTATACGTTCGTCCCCGGGCTTCAGCTCGCGTTACGGCCGAACAGATCGCCGATACCGCATCGTCCCGGTGAATGAACTCGATCCTCTGGTTCTCCATAAAGGGCCATACTTCCGGCGGCTCTGAGAATACCGGTACGGCGACACCGGATATCCTGAGAATTGTCGTTTCCGGGTTGATTGCCCGGCATACGGCTTCGGCGGCGATTTTACTTTC
>JBFZEY010000111.1:0-10275 GCA_041306625.1 Spirochaetota bacterium
ACTGGTCCATGTAAATAAGCGCCAGTACGTATACTGCCGAAATGTTGTCGGGATTGATTTCAATACAGCGTTCGAAGCTTTTTATCGCCCGCTCGGTCTGGTTTTTCGAATAATAGATGTGTCCCAGATAATAGTGTGCATATTCCTGATAGTAATCCTCCACGGGCTCGGAGCCGGCGAGTTCGATGATGTTTCGCATATACACGGAGGCCCTGTCCCAGTTTTTCATCTGGGTGTAATAGAGGCTCCCCAGTGTGTAATGAATATGGACAAGTTCGGGACGTTCCTCGACAAGCGCTTCGAGAGAGGCCGCCGCCTTCTCGTAGTTCCTCAGGTTGGCGTAAAGGTTGAACTTCAGTTCGTAGGGACGAATATACTGCGGATTTTTACCGATCGACCGGTCTGCATAGTTGACCGCGTTCTCGTAGTCGTTGATCCGGTAATAACATTCGGCGAGCTGGTAGTACACTTTATCGAGCGCGGTGTCGTACGCGGCGGCGTCCATGAAGTTTTCGATGGCGCGCGGATAATCTGCTGTGGACTTAAAATAGAGCCCTCTGCTGAAATACGCCCAATCAGCCTGTATCACCTGTACCTTGCGGTCCGGTGTTTGTGTGGTTTGCATAGCTGAGCACTGTACGAAAAATAGCGCTGCCAGGGGCGCGAGGGCGAGTCGTTTCATTGACGGGAGATCCTTGCAGTCATTTTAATCAAAGATAGCGGTCTGGTGGTATATTGTCAAATCTAAATGTCGCGCGCCAATGGCTTTGCTCACGCGCTGCGGGCCCCGGACCCGGAGGGAGGAGATTCCAGTTCCTTACCGTTTCCTACCCCTTCGTGGAGCGGGCCCTGTGCCTGTGGCCGTAGGGTCGCCGCTTTCGATCTCGAATACCGGTATGGTCGCCTGCGGCGGAGCGCTTTCCCTTTTCCTGAAAAAAAACATCCGTATATCCTCGAAGATGTTATAGAGTACGGGTGTTGCGAAAAGTGTAATGAGCGTGCCGAAGGCCAGTCCCCAGGCCATGGAAAGAGCCATGGGCTTGAGAAACGGGTCGTTGCCGCCGATCCCGTAGGCCGTCGGGAACAGACCCAGTACCGTGGTGAGCGAGCTGAGCAGAATCGGGCGCACACGCTTGGCCCCGGCCTCGATCGAAGCGTCGAAGGGGGACATCCCACCCGAGCGGGAGATATTGATAAAATCGAGATAGACGATGGAGTTGTTGACGACCACGCCCGCAAGGCCCACGACGCCCATTATCGCGAGGAATGAAAGCGGCAGACCATGCAAAAAGAACACCCAGACCACCGCGAGAAAAGACAGCGGGATGATCCCCATGATGGTAACAGGATGGACCAGCGATTTGAAGAGCGCGACCAGAATTATATAGATGGCGAGTGCAGCAATCAGGAACGAACGGTTGAGGTTCGCGAACGATTCCTGTGTGTCCTTGAACTCCCCCGCGTAGTCGATCGTGTAGCCCTGAAAGCGCTCCTCGATACCGGCGAAGTGCTTTATGAGCAGCCTGTTGACATACACCGAGGTGACGTCCTTGGCCTTTTCATCGATGTCTGCGGTCACGGTGATAGTACGCCTCCAGTCCTTGCGCGTAATGAACGATACCCCCCGGCTGCGCTCCAGGCGAGCAATCGATTGCAGCGGAATCAGATTGCCCATTCGGTTGGCGATCTTGATTCTTCCTATGCTCGTAAGATCGTTCCGAAGCGACTTTGGGAAAATAACCCTGATATCGATTTCTTCGTCCGTCTTTTTGATTTTTGTCGCGATCGTACCTTCATAGCATGAGCGCACCGTGGCGGCGATATCGAAAACGCTGATGCCGGCGAGCGCCGCGGTCTTGTCATTATTATGTATCCTTATCTCTTCCTTTCCCTCCTCGAAGTTGTCTTTGATGTCTTTGAGCCCCTTTATCGTCGTCAGATACGCGCGGTACTCGTCCGCGATTTTTTTCAGGACGTCGAATTCGTTGCCTTTAATCGTCACCGAAACCGGCATGCCCGTGGGCGGGCCGTTGCGGACATATTTGAACTCGAGCTTCTCGAAGCCCTTAAGATCGACACTTTTTTCACGCACCCAGTCGATGATGGCGTCGGCCTGACGCTTGCGGTTTTCCTCCGGCGTCAGGTAGACGATGATGATTCCATATTTAGATCCGCGCTTTGTGTAGGGGTCGTTGGGGTCTTCCTGGATTATCCCGGCACGGGAGGTAAAGCTCTCGAGTTCCTCTTTAGGAAGCCGGGCAATGATTTTTTCGATAGAGGCGAGTTTCTCGCTCATCTCCTCGACGCGTGTACCGGTCGGGGCCTCTGCCTTAACCGTAAAACGCTCGATCCCTCCCGCCGGGAAAAGAATGAATTTGACCTTGAGTGCGGCGAAAACGACCGTGAGGATAAAGACAGCGGTAATAATCGCAACGAAACGATACCGCCGTGCTACGACCTTCCTGAGCAGTGAAACGTACCCGTCCCGAAGTCGTCGAAACACCGTCCCGCCCTCCTCCTCGGCGAGCGAGACTACCGACTTGCGTCGTTTCTGCATGTCGTGGATCTGCGGCGGAAGGAAAAATACGGACTCGATCCACGAGGCAAGCAGCGCGATGGAAACCACTGCCGGAAGGGTCCAGACGAATTTTCCCATAATGCCGGTCATGAACATGAGCGGCGCGAAAGACGCGATGGTCGTGAGAATGGTGGCGGCGATCGGCATCATCACCTCCGAGGAGCCCTTCGACACCGCGTCGCGGAGGCTCCACCCTTCCTCGAGGTGGCGGTAGATGTTGTCCGACACCACGATGTTATTGTCCACGAGCATGCCGAGCGCCATGATGAGCCCGAACATTGACATCAGATTGATGCTGACGCCCGCATACGCCATCCAGATGAAAGTGAGAAGCATGGAGAAAGGGATGGCGAGCGCCGTGAAGATCGAGATTCGCCATCCATATGAGAGGATAAGCGAAATGATGACAAGCGCGAAGCCCTGGATTCCGTTGCTGACGAGCACATCCAGGCGGCGCTTGACGAAATACGAGAGGTCGTTGTTGATGACTAGCTCGTACTCTTTCGGGAGGATCTTTTTAAATCGATCAACCTCGCGGTTTATTGCGTTGACGAGAGTTATAATGTCAGCGGTTTCTTTTTTCAGGATGGTCAGGGTGACCGAGCGGCGGCCGACGGATTTGTTGATGATCTTTTCTTCTTCGAACGAGTCGCGCACCGTCGCGACGTCCCCCACGCGTACCCAGTTGCCCATGTCGTTGGCACGGATAAGGATGTTCGAAATATCGGAGACGCTGGAGACCTCGCCGATGGTGCGCACAAGGATCTCCTCGTCGTTTTCCCAAATCAGGCCGCCCGGGAAGTTAAGGTTCTTTCTGGCGAGCGCCATTATGATGTCGTTCATGGCGACGTGATAATCGTCGAGACGGCGGGGGTTTACCTCCACGATCATCTCGCGGTCCCGGTACCCCATACGGTCGACCCGGGCGGTGCCGCTTATTTCGAGAATCCGGTCCTCCAGTATCTTTGCGAACTTCCTGATCTCGAATTCATCGGCGTCGTTTTTAATGTCGTCCTTTTTGATGATTGCGATATCGAGCACCGGCTGCTGCGCCGTGGTGAGCTCGGTGACCAGCGGATCCTCGGCGTCGTCGGGGAGGTCCTGTGTCCGGTCGAGCGCGTTTTTAATGTCGTTGATCGTTTTGTCCTTGTTGTCAAGGTCGGGATCGAGTTTGACAACCACCACCGAGCGCGCCTCGAGGGAGTTCGAATGGAGTTCCTCGATGCCGTCGATCTCCCGAAGCTGGTCCTCGACCGGAATGGTAACGTGCTTCTCGACGTCTTCCGCCGTGGCGCCGGGATAAATTGTGCTTATTACAAGATAATCGAAGTCGATTTTCGGGAATGCCTCGCGGTTTGCGCTGAACATGTACATGAGGCCGGCGATGAATATACCGGCGGCCAGTACATTAACGAACAGCGAATTGTCGATAAAGAATTCGATGATGCGTTTCATCAGATTACCTTCCGAACTTTTCCGGGGTGTGGAGCTCGGGTCAACCGCGGCGGAGATCCAATCCGTAATGGACCTGTTCTGCAAAATGCTCAACGCCAAACCCTTCTCAAGTCAAGAAATAAATAAGCAGGCATGAATCGGAAAAAATAATTATTGAAGTATTTCCTTACGCGCTTCAGAATAAACGGGCGGTTTTCGGCGATCCGACGGACCGCCGTGCTTCGCGCGAAAACAGTGACTGTTCCCGTGGTCCGTGAAAGGAATTACCCCGCGTCGAAAAAGCGCACGGTGGTGCCGATATCAATCGAATTGGCGGTGAGGGATGAGCGGCATGGCAGTGGAGGGATATGGCATTCGCTGAATCCGCCGAAGCAACGACCAGGCTGAAGGTGCTCGCGCTCGATGATGACGGACTGGTCCGCAGAGTGCTCCAGGACCTTCTGGAGGAGGAGCACGAGTTTCGCGCCGTCGCCACCTGCGCCGAATTTAACGACGTGCTTGTGGGATTCAACCCGGACGTTCTGCTGCTCGACCTGGTCCTGCCGGATGGAAATGGTTTAGATATCTGCAGGGAGCTGAGAAAAAACGGCCAGTTCGAAAAGCTCTTCGTCCTGATGCTGACCGCTTCCGACCAGAACCAGCATGTCGAGCAGGGGTACGCCGCCGGCGCGAACGACTATATAAGAAAGCCTTTCGTCCCCTTCGAGGTCAAATCCAAGATTTCCAACTGCAAAAAGATCATCTCATATCAGAACAAGCTATATTCAGCGTTCAATTATCAGCTCGAGTTTTCCAAGCGCCTATATCTGCTCAACAGGCTTATCCAGACCAACGTCAACGTCGCCGACATCGGCGAGCTGATACGAGAATTCGAGTCGTTCAACGAGATCGTCGATACCGAATATATAGAGGTAATCCTTATACAGGACGGTGCGCCGTCGACCCTGCTGCGGAAATCTTTTGACCAGGACCGCGTGTTTCTCAGTTATGAGCAGATACGCAAAAAGACGAGGCTCTTCGACGAGAAAAAGCTTTTAATGACTTCCATCAAGATCCGTTCCGGCGAGAAAGACCTCTTCTGCTGCATCGCGCCGATAGCCTTCAATCATTCCGTGTCCGGTTTTTTCGTGTTACAGAGGGATATTCCCTTCGACCAGGAGGAGCGCAACATGATAACCCTGTGCACGGATTTTATGGACATCATGCTCGAGCGCCTGATCGCGCAAAAGGAGCTTGCCCGTCGGTACGATCTCTACCGTGATGAGATCGCCAAGGTGCGGACGATCCAGGTCTCATTCCTGCCCGATTTTAAAAAGATCGTCGGATACGACGTGGCGTCGATTTTTCTGCCGGCGGAGGACATATCGGGCGACTTTTTCGACGGGTTTTTTCTCGACGACGAGGTCTATCAGTTCGTACTGTGCGACGTCTCCGGTCACGGAGTGGCGTCGTCGTACATCGGCAATGAGATACGTTCGCTTTTTCGGACCCTTTCGCTAAGGAAGTTATCGCCGGCTTTTATAATCGGGGCGGTAAACGAAATGGTGTCCCGCGATATAGCGGGGTTGTACTATTTCGGCACGGTGATCGTCTGCCAGCTCAACGTCCGCACGGGTGAAGTGCTGTTCTCCTCCGGCGGGCACCCTCCGGCGATACTTTTCCGTTCGGGGCAGGCGGCGTGTACACTGCTCAGTAAAACCGGGCCGCTTGTGGGCTTTTTCGAGAAGGGCGATTTCAAGGACACCGCTTTCGTAATGAAAAGCGGCGATGCGCTGCTGCTCTATACCGACGGTGTTCCCGAAACCTTTTCATCGGACGGCAGGGATCTCTTCGGAGAGGACCGGCTGGTGCAGGTTTTCTTCGACAGCGCTTCCCTCTCATCGCAGGATGTCATGAGAACAATCGTCAGTTCGGTCAACGAGTTCAGCGGATACGGGGTGCAGGAGGATGATATTACGATGATCTGCATTAAAACGAATTAGACTGCTTTCTCCGGAAGGCCGAAAGGCGAAAGTCCTGGATGATATTCTCCGCGGTGTTTTTTACCTCAAGAACCGCCCCGTAGCCGGTAAGGCTCGAGAAATCAGCAGTCAGCTTCCTCTTGTTTTGTCCTTCAATACGAAGCCGGTCGAAACGGATCGGCATCTCCCATTCCTGGCGGCGCCGTGTCAGCAGTTCATCGCAGAAATCGACGATATCGTGCAGAAGGAAGGCCGATTCCTTCAGGTAGTTGTTCCTGTCCTTCTCCGCCTCAAGGCTGCCGCTGGTGGTTGTACGCGAGAGTACCATAATATGGTCAAGAATCCGCCGGGAATGTTTTCTGCCGGTCGGGATCGCGAGAATGGAGAGAGCATCCTCGAGACGGTTCAGGCCGTCGATTTGATTTGCTTCGTCCAGCAGTATCCGGAGGATGGGCAAACGGTGCAGCGCGAAATCCTGCATGGCCCCGTAGAAGTGGACGATCTCCAGGTCGGCGTTCGGGTGAAAATAAACGGCAGGGTATTTGCGCACGCGTTCGGCGTTTTGCTCCATGATGTCGTCGACCAACTTCGAAAAGGGCTTTTCGCTTTTCTTTTTCTCGTATTTTTCGCGCGTTTTTTCGAAGTTGGCGATTTCGGCGAGGGCGAAGGCCTCCATGTTCATGCCCTTGTCAACGGCCATCGCATGGCGCTGGTCAAAAGACTCGAGGTTGAACCATGCCCGGCTGTGTTTTGCGCCGTATTCCCGGTACCTGTCGCGGAGTTTTTTTATTAAAAGCTCAATTTCTTTTGTGGAGAGTGCCATTTGACCCGTCTGATGAAAAAAAGTGTTTACTCAATTCCATGATGAGGATACTTTTCGATAAAAGCAATCATTATACGCAGAGCCGGCCGCACAAACGGCACTCTTTTCAGAGGATATGATGGGATTTACCTACAGGGACGCAGGCGTCGACGTTGAGGGGGGCAATCGCTTCGTGAGCAGAATTGCGCCGCTGGTGAAGGCGACCTTCAGCGACCGCGTCATCACCGATATCGGCGGATTCGGCGCGCTGTTCAAAGGCTCCTTCCCCGGGATGAGCGATCCGGTGCTGGTTTCCGGAACGGACGGTGTGGGCACCAAGCTGAAGCTCGCCCATTGGATGAACAAACACGACACGATCGGTATCGACGCGGTGGCCATGTGCGTAAACGACCTGCTGGTCTCGGGCGCCGCTCCGCTCTTTTTTCTGGATTATATCGCCTGCGGCAGGCTCAACGAGGACGTCATGGTGCAGGTCGTCGGTGGGATAGCCGAGGGCTGCCGTATCGCCGGCTGCAGCCTGGTGGGCGGCGAGACGGCGGAGCATCCCGGGGTGATGCCGCCCGACGAGTACGACATAGCGGGATTTGCGGTCGGAGTGGTGGACCGTCCGAAGATCATCGACGGAAAGAAAATAGGGCCGGGCGACGCAATAGTGGGGCTTCCCTCCTCGGGCGTTCATTCCAACGGATTTTCCATGGTAAGGAAGCTTCTTTTCGAGCAAAAAAAATACAGGCCCGATTCCAGGGTCGCGGACCTCAACGTTCCGCTTGGCGAGGCCCTGCTTGCGCCCACGCGCATCTACTGCCGCCCCGTTCTCGGCTGCCTCGAGGGTGGCGCGAGGATCAAGGGGATGGTGCACATAACCGGGGGCGGTTTTTACGAAAACATCCCGCGTATTCTGCCGGAGGGGACCGCCGCGGTGATCGACAGGTCGAGTTTTACACCGCACCCGGTATTCGCACTGATTCAACGGGAGGGCCAGGTCGAGGAGCGTGAGATGTTCACGACCTTCAACATGGGAATAGGTCTGATGATGATGGCCGACAGGACCGATGCCGACGCACTGATCGGGATGCTGCGCGAAGCCGGCGAAAAGCCCGTCATGATCGGAACGGTGGAAGAGAGGACCGCCGGCGCGGTCGTACTTGCTTAACCGCACAAGAAATAATACGCTGCGACGCAATGGCCTGGAAGGATATGAATAAAAACAATACCGTTTCCGGACACGGGAACCTGCCGTCACTGATGAAGGGGGCCGCGCCGGTGTGGCACATGGGAACTACCGAGCGGGGTGCACTGCTGCTTCATGGTTTCACCGGTACTCCCCACGAGATGAAGTACCTCGGAACCAGGCTCGCCGACGAGGGGTTCACCGTAATGATTCCGCGCCTTCCCGGCCATGGAACGACGCTCGCGGAGATGGTGCACACGACAGGCCGCGACTGGATGCTTGCCGCGCGCGAGGCGCTGATAGAGCTCCGGTCGTACTGCACGGACGTCACCTGTATCGGGCTTTCGATGGGCGGGATCCTCGGCATACTGCTTGCGCGCGAATTCACCGTTGACAGGCTGGTACTCCTTTCGACGCCGGCCGCGCTCCCGGGGCGCGGCGTGTACCTGGCGCCGCTGCTCGCCCCTTTTAAAAAGATCCTCTGGGTAAAGGACGAGAAAAAAGGCCTCAACAGCGTCGAGGCGCGCTCGTACCACCTGTGCTACAACGAGGGCATTCCGGTACGGCAGGCATGGCACCTGCACCGGCTGTTGCGCCAAGCGATGCGCGCCCTGCCCGCCGTATCATCCGATGCGCTGATCATACAATCGCTCGGTGACGAATATATCCCCGCGGATTCGATCAACCGTATCCACGCGAGGCTCGGTTCCCGGCGGAAGGAAAAGGTGTTCCTCGATATCAGCAATCACGCAATTACCGTCGATTATGAAAAGGACTACGTGGCCGAGGAGATAATACGCTTCCTCTCCTGATAAACATTCCCTCCGTTGTCCCGGGAAGCGGGTGTGAATTTCATTTACCGGATGGCCTGTCATCGAGTACCCCGGCCCTATCGGGGAGTGGCGATCCCCGTTAAAACCGGTTTTTATCGAAAAATTCGTGTGTTTTAAGATCACCGCGTCGTTACGCTCCTGTCGATGACCGCGTATTCATGCTGGATTTCGGCTTTCACTCCTGCGAAACACCTTTAAATAAGTAAATTAATGTTGACATACATCGCCGATTGAATGATGCTCGCCCCTACATTTTATTTTTATTGTGAGGAGACATCTATGCTTAGAAGAACCTGTATCATACTGCTCGCGGCGCTCATGGCGTTCGCGCTCATTCCCGCCGGCGCGGACGCGGCCGAGAAGCCCTACACCGGCCGGACATGGGAATACGTCAACGTCACCATGCTGCTCTCCCCCAACTGGGCGTTCATGGTGATGCCGGGGCATCGCTTCGAGTTTTTTCGCGGGGCGGATCCCAAATCGAGCGCGAAGGAGACGTTTTTATGGGAATTGTTCGCGGGCCCCATCTACATCCAGAAGTTTGAAAGCTTCACCTTCAAGCTGCCGCTGTGGTACTATTACATGGGATTTATCACTGATGGTAATGATAAGAAGCCGAAAGTCGAAGGAAATACTCGCGCCTATTCGCATAATATTGAAGTCGTTCCGATATTCGAGTTCAACGTGGACGCGCTGAAGATTACCAGCAGAACGATTTTCCACAACAAGGTGTATGCCGAGAACACGGTATACGATACTGAAAACGAGAAAAAGGGTTACTCTCTGCTTATCAGACAGATGCTCATGCTCGAATACGCGCTCACGCCGATGTTCTCGCTGCTTCTCGGAGATGAGATATTCGTTGGTGTAAAAGAGGACGGAGGTACAAATGATATGTACGCAGGAACACAGAAAGCAATTGGCGAACCTTTCTACGAGCGAAACGGCTTTTCCGAAAACCGTCTCCATGCGGGATTCAATGTTAAGTTTAACCCGTTCCTGTCGCTCTCACCGCAGTATGTATACGATACGACCTACAAACCCGAGTCGGGATACCGCCTGACCTCGCGCAACCACTACGTTATGCTTACGCTCAATTATGTTCTGAAACTGTATTAGGACCAGTCAATCGCGGGCACCCGAAAGGGGCCCGCGGCTTTCCCTTCCATATCGCACTTGACATATCACCCCGACGCGCATAGAAATCACACAACGCTCCGAAGCGCCGCATACGTTCGGTTTCGCGTCGGAGCGTGGGGACTGTTACGCACATGGTGCAGAAGAGCGACGAAATAAAAAAACTGGAGCGCAGGGCAAAGACCATGCTGCTCGACAAGGATATCCCCCCCGCGAAGATGGACATCGTGCGTTCGCTCCTCAATAACACCGAAATCGCGTCCTGGGAGCGATACAGCACCATCATCTCGCTCATACAATCCTGTCCCGACAGGGCC
>JBFZEY010000112.1:0-2541 GCA_041306625.1 Spirochaetota bacterium
TTTGTTAAGCGCCATGTCGACGATCTCGGGCGTGAGCTCACCGAGCAGGGGGATGAGTTCCTTGCCGGTGACCTTTATTCCCATCGCACGCACGTAATCCTCGATGAACGGATCGAGCTCCTCTACCACGTAGAGTTCCTCCACCCCGGCGGCGAATTCGCGGATAACCCTGTCCGGGAGCGGCCAGATAAACCCTATTTTCAAAACAGAATCGTCCGGACAGACTTCTTTAACATACTGGTACGCCACGCCGTCGGCGATTATGCCGCGCTTTTTGCTTTTCCATTCGATCGTGTTAAGCGGGGAATTCTCGGAAAACTCCTTCAGCTTCACCATCTGCTCCTCGATGAAGCGGTGGCGCGGCCTGGCGTGCGCCGGTATCATGACATATTTCTGTGGATTGCGCTCGAAGGGCTTAAGTGTATTCTCCTTTCGCTCTCCAAGCTCCACCACTCCCTGCGAATGGGCGATGCGCGTGGTGATTCGCACGATCACCGGCCTGTCGAACATTTCGGAGATGTCGAAGGCGATTTTCGTGTACTCTTTCGCCTCGGCGGGGCTGGTCGGCTCGATCATGGGGACCTTGGCCGCGCGCGCGTAATGCCGGTTGTCCTGTTCGTTCTGCGAGCTCCACGCACCGGGATCGTCGGCGTTAATGATTACAAAGCCGCCGTTTGCCCCGGTGTACGAGAAGGTAAAGTGCGGATCCGCCGCGACGTTCAGCCCGACGTGCTTCATCGCCGCCATGGAACGCGCGCCGGCGACCGATGCCCCGGCGACAACCTCGAGGGCCACCTTCTCGTTCGGTGACCACTGGGCGTAAATCTCCCGGTAATCGGCGGCTATCGCCTCGAGTATCTCGGTGCTCGGCGTTCCCGGATACGCCGCCGCCACCGTGCAGCCGGCCTCCCAGGCGCCGCGCGCGATGGCCTCGTTTCCCAGCATTAGCTTCTTGGGCATTGGTCATTCTCCGATGATGTCTATTTTCTTTACGATCTTGTACCCTTCGCCGGCAAGCGCCTTCTTGGCCGCCTCGATGTCATCAAATCTAAAAATCATCACGGCCTTGTCATTTCTTTTTTCGGTGAACGCATACATGTATTCAATATTCAGGCCGTGCCGCGAGAAGGCCTCGAGTGCCTTCTCAAGCGCCCCGGGCTCGTCGGATATCTCGATCGCCAGCACCTCGGTCGTCGAGCAGGTAAAATGGTTTTCGCGGAGCACCCTCGCCCCCTCGTCGGGATTATTGACGATCATTCGGACTATGCCGAAATCCGTGACCTCGGCGATGGTGAGCGTGCGTATGTTGATGTTTTTTCCGGCAAGCACCTTGAGCGCGCTCTGGAGCCTGCCGGGCTTGTTTTCAAGAAAGAGAGAAAGCTGCGTGATATTCATGACCGCCTCCGTTATGTGTGATCAGCCGCGGGAGTCGAGCGCCCCGGCTACTTCAGTTTCCTCTTGTCGACGACGCGTACCGCCTTGCCCTCGCTGCGGGCGAGCGTCCGCGGTTCCACCAGCGTCACCTTCGCCGAAACGCCCAGCACGCTCTGCATGCGCTGCTTGATGCGCGCCGCGAGCTGGTTCATCACCTTCAGCTCGTCGGAGAAGAGCCTTTCGTTCACCTCGACCATCACCTCGATGTCGTCCAGCGCGTCCTTACGGTCGACGATGATCTGGTAATGAGGCTCGGTCCCCTCCACCTCCATAAGCACGGCCTCTATCTGGGACGGGAAGACGTTCACGCCGCGGATGATGAGCATGTCGTCGGAGCGGCCGGTCACTTTTTCCATTTTAACCAGCGTCCGCCCGCACGAGCACGGTGTGCGGTAGAGGCGGGTAATGTCGCGCGAACGGTAGCGAATCACCGGGCAGGCCTCCTTGGTAAGGGAGGTGTAGACGATCTCGCCCTTCTGTCCCTCGGGGAGTGCCTCGCCGCTTTCGGGATCGATTATTTCCACATAAAAATGATCCTCGAAGACGTGCAGGCCCGACTTGGCGCTGCACTCGCAGGAAACGCCCGGACCGATCACCTCCGAGAGTCCGTAGATATCGAATGCCTCGATACCCATGCGCGTCTCGATCTCGGTGCGCATCTGCTCGGTCCACGGCTCGGCACCGAAGATACCGGCGCGGAGCTTCGTCTTGCGGAAGTCGTAATCGGGCCTGTTCCTTTCAACATGGTCGGCCATGTTGATCGCGTAGCTCGGCGTGCAGGCGAGCATGGTGGTGCCGAAGTCCTTTATCAGCATGAGCTGGCGCTCGGTATTGCCCCCGGAGATGGGAACCACGGTGGCCCCGATCTTTTCGGCCCCGTAATGCGCGCCCAGCCCGCCGGTGAAAAGCCCGTACCCGTAGGCGACCTGGACGACGTCCTTCGACGATCCCCCGGCGCAGGCGATCGTTCGCGCCATCACCTCGGCCCATAAATCGAGATCATTTTTGGTGTAGCCGACCACGGTGGCGTTGCCGGTGGTCCCCGACGAGGAGTGTATGCGGACGACCTTTCCATCGGCACCGCGAAAAGCCCGAACGGGTACGAGT
>JBFZEY010000113.1:0-3490 GCA_041306625.1 Spirochaetota bacterium
CTTGTGTCCGTGAGTATCGTTGACCGCCTTGAAGTTGTCGATGTCGAACAGCAGTATATAGAGCGGCGAGCCATAGCGCCGGCTCCTCTTGACCTCCCGTTCAAGGGCGATTGTATATGAGTAACGGTTGAGCGCGCCCGTAAGCTGGTCGTGGTGCGCGGCGAATTCGAGCTGCTGCCGCACATAGCTTCGGACAAGGTCGATGATGATGAGCACGGCGATCGCGTTAAGAATGATCAGTATGAAGACATATTCGAGCACATTGAGCTTGGCCTCGGACGCGTACTGGGTCGTGTAGACCAGGCGGTCGGACGCTGCCCAGCACTGTTCGGCAAGGACAAGCACGCGTTGACGGCTATCGTCATTGTGGGAGGCGCGGAATGCCGAAATCTGGTGTTTCAGCAGGCTCCATGCCGCCTTAAGTTCCTGGAGCTCCTTGAAAAACCGCTCCTCGAACATTTTAATTTCGAACCCGGAATCCCGGTTTTCAAAGCTTGCAATGAGCGCATCGACCTGGCCGATTACGGCATCGACACGCCGACCGGCAAGCTCGTGGTTGCACGCGCGCTGGATCGAGCCGCGCATGATGCCGGCATAGTTGATGATGCGCGCGTCGTTCTGCAGCCTGCTCACCTCGCGCCAGAGGAATGCCCCGTTGGCGAGGATAAGCACGAGAAGTATAACCGCTACAAACAGAAGCTGGCGCGACTTGGTAAACGCGCTTTTCATGGGCCGGTGACCCGGCACACGCCGTATTCCATTCTATCTACCCTATCCCGTGTATCGGGAAAACCTGTTTGCGGATGTATTCGACCACCTCCTCGGCATGTTTCCGGTATTCGTCCTTTTCGGCGCCCTTCGCGACAAACGGCTCGTCGTCGAGACTTCCTGCATGCACCTCGGGCCCGTACATCATCCCCCCCACCACGCCGGCATAGTGGTCGCTTGGCGTGATACCGCAGAAGGTGGCCCACGCCAGCGCCCAGAGAGCGGAGGTCTTGTATACGTTGTAGCCTCCTCCCCCGGTCGCCATGATTTTGGGCGACAGCCCGTTGATGATCTGGATTACGCGCTTGTATCCGTTTGACGTTAGGCGAAGATGGGCCAGCGGATCCTCGCGGTGCACGTCTCCGCCGATCTGGGCGAAGACGATGTCCGGTTTGAATGCCTTTACGAGCGGCGGCACGACCGATTCGAAGGCTTCCACGTATATCTCGTCGTCCGTCCCCTTCAGGAGCGGGATGTTGACATTGTAGCCGGTGCCGGCGTCGACGCCAATCTCGTTCTGGAAGCCGCTCCACGGGTAGAGCGTCATACCCGATTCGTGAATGGAAATCTTGAGCACCCGGTCGTCCTTGTAAAACAGGTCCTGCACACCGTTGCCATGGTGGACGTCTATGTCGATATAGGCGACGCGCCGCCCCTTTTTAATGAGATCCATGATGGCGATGCCGATGTCGTTAATATAACAGAAGCCGCCGGCGTGGTTTTTCCCCGCATGATGAAAACCGCCGATGGGATTGAAGACGAAGCGCGCCTCGCCGGAGTCCAGCATCTGTGCTCCCTGCCAGGTCCCCCCCGAGGTGATGAGCGAGAAGCGATACATACCCCGGAAGATGGGATTGTCGCCGGTGCCGAGCCCCGCCTCAAGCATCTCGAGCGAAAATTCCCCCTCGTCAGCCCGCTTGAAGAGATCGATATAATACCGGGTATGGGCGAGGAGGAGCAGGCTCTCGTCGAGCGGCTGGGGGCTGATCACCTTCTGGTTATCCTCGAAGATCAGATTGTGCCGCTTGAGCAGGTCCATGAGCTGTTTACCCCTTCCCGGCTTGAAGGGATGATTGGGATCGTATTCGACCCGTGAGATCTCGTCGGAGTACATCAAGATATTATGCATTGGAATATCCTAATATAAGTGTATACTTATCGCCCCCAGTGTACATCCGGTCATTTATTTTTCAAGCTTTCTTTCATATGTATGGTCCGGATCGGGAAGGGTATCTCAATCCCTTCCGCGGCATAGCGCCGGTGCAGCCGTTTGACGAACTCGTGGCGAAGCATGAACTGGTCCACGTATTCCTTCGCACGCAGGATTACATTGATGGTGATGGCAGAGTCTGCGAACGCTTCAAAGCGCACCATCGGCTCGAATTCGGCGACCGCACATGGGAGTTCACGCTGTATCTCGAACGCCACCTCAAGCGTCACCCGTTCCACGAGCACGAGATCGCTGTCGTAGGCTACACCGACAGGCACCACCACCGAGATGTCGGTCGCGAGTAGGTGATAATTGACGATTACGGCATTGGAGAGGATCGAATTGGGGATGATGATGTGGTTGTTGCCCAGCCCCCTTATCATGGTATTGCGCCAGCTTATGTCGACGACATAGCCGCGCCGCTTGGGGTCGAGCTCGACATAGTCACCCTGCCGTATCTGCCGCGACACGATGATCTGGAGTCCCGCGAAGAGATTGGAGAGCGTATCCTGAAGCGCAAGGGCGACGGCGAGACCACCGACACCCAGCGCGGTCAGTATGGGGGCGATCGAAATACCAAGGTATTGCAAAATGATGAGGATGCCGACTATGAAGATGACGGCGCGCGCGATATTGGAGAAAATCGACGTTGACGGCAGCACCCCCTCCGATTTCTTGGCGTAGGCGTCGATGATTCCTACGATGATGCGCGAGGCGACAATCGTAACGGTGAATATCGCAATGACGGCGAACCAGGTGCGGATCGATGAAAGCGTCGCCGCTCCCGGCGAAAGGCTGAGGGCGGCGATGTACGCGCCGGCGAGCAGAAACCAGACTATCGTCATGCGCCGCATACCCCCTATGATCACCTGCCCGGGCTCCCATCCAACGGCGGGAAGCATTCGCGCGATATGCCTTATGATGACCCTGTGAAAAATCAATCCGGCGGCAAGCGCTCCCACGATTATCGAAATCGGAACGCTCCATTTATAAACCCACTCCACCACCATCGAAATATACGTGTTCATTCGTTCCTCCAAAAAGACTGGACTTCCACGCCGGTCCGGTGCATACTCCGGGTATCATCTGCGCAGTGTAGTATCGGTGCGGAATCATGCAAAGTGATTTTTTTGATTACGGTCATCGCGCCGGCATGAACGGAAAATCGCTGACGGGATAGCAATGAATATTCTCGACTGGACGGTGATCGCGTCGGTCACCTCACTGGTAATCGGGATGAACTGGCGCATCGGGCGGCGTCAGAAAAACCAGTCCGACTACTACCTGGGGGGAAGAAGCATCCCCTTCTGGCTGGTCGGCTCGTCGCTGGCGGCCAACCAGGTAAGCGCCATCAGCCTCGTCGGCGCGCCGGCCTTCATCGCGCTCAAGGCCGACGGTGGGCTCAGGTGGCTGCAGTACGAGATGGCGATCCCGCTGGCGATGCTCTTCATTATTCTGGTCCTCCTGCCCGCATACTCGAAACTCGGCGGCTCGACAATATACGAGTACCTC
>JBFZEY010000114.1:0-4729 GCA_041306625.1 Spirochaetota bacterium
CCAGCATAACAAGTTAGGCACCTGCGGTCCGGTTGTCCCGCTGATGCAGGTGCGGATATCTCCCGAGGGGGAAATACAGGCAAAAAGCCCGAGCATGATGAAGGGCTACTGGAACAAGCCGGAGCTTACGAAGGAAATGTTTACCGGAGACGGCTGGATAAAGACCGGGGACGTGGGATTCATCGACGGCGAGGGATACGTCACCATCACCGACCGCATAAAGGACCTCTTCAAAACTTCGGGAGGCAAGTATATCTCGCCCCAGCAGATCGAGACGCTGCTTAAAGAGGACATCTATTTTGAGCAGGTGGCGGCAATCGGCGACCAGCGCAAGTTCGTCTCCGCGCTCATCGTCCCCGCTTTCGACCCGCTGACCAACTGGGCGAAGAAGAAGAGTATTTCGTTCTCCTCCCGCGAGGAACTGCTTAAAAACCCGGAGGTTATGAAGCTGTACCGGGAGAAGATCGACCATTATACACGCGACCTCGGACAGGTCGAAAAGATTAAAAAGTTCACGCTGCTCGCGAAGGAGTTCACGCAGGAAGAGGGGGAGATCACCCCTACCCAGAAGATACGCCGCAAGATCATCAACCAGCGCTACAGGGACGTCATCGACGCCATGTATGCCGAGTGATCAGCGCGCCGCAAGGCGCTGATTTACAATACTTATCGGCGGGGCACGGGCCCCGCCTTTTCTTTGTCTTGTCTTCGGGCCGCCTTTCATTATCCATATTCCAGCGGACTGCGCGCGGAACGCCGGGCCTCCGGTTTATCTAGTTGCCGTCTTGTCGCCTGACCATGCGAAAGAGTGATGGACATCCCAATCGACTTCGCGGGGCGCTTCAGGGCGTCCCGCGGACGCAAAGATCCGAAGATACCTCCGGTAGCAGACGCACGATGCGTGCGGTCGCCGTTGTGCTCTTGATTGGGCTCTTGCTGTTGCTCTTCCGTACCTGCGGGCCACGCACGTGCGGGCCCGGGAACGGCGGACCGCAGATGCATAGGCCGGGCATTCCGGATAAAGGTGTTGATACGGTTTCCGTGCGGGCGAAGAAACAGGGGCGCCCCGAAACGATTCCGATTGATGAAGACAGGAATATTTCGACGGAATCCCCAAAATATGAGGGGCCCGTCGATCTGGGGACGCAGGTCGAGATGTTAACGAAATAGACCGGCGGCGTATGGCCGGAGGTTCACCAACGGGGGTGATGGCGATGCAAGGATTTAATCGGACGTTTAAAATCGGACTGGTGCTGATTGCGGTTGTTGCGGTGCTCTTTGTCGGGGCCGCCTGGTATTTCAGTTCGGTGCTCATGTTTCCTGGCCCGTTCGAATGTTCGAAAGAACATTTCGTTTATTGCGGAGACCCGATGGAACAGGGGATACCCTTCGAAAAAATTGAACTTCAAAGCTCGGATGGTCTCATGATCCGCGGCTGGTACATGCCGGCCGGAAATTCGACCAGGGCCATCGTGTTCGCGCATGGCCGCGGGGCGAACCGTAACGAGGGGATGCGCTTTGCACGGCCGCTGCACGACGCGGGGTACGCGGTGCTCGCCTTTGACTTCAGGCATTGCGGGGAGAGCTCCAGGTCGTTCAACTCTATGGGATTCCACGAGAAGAAAGACATTATCGCCGCGGTGGATTTTCTCGAAAGGAAAAAGGGTATGAAAAGCATCGGCCTGATGGGATGGTCGCAGGGCGCCGCCACGGGCATCATCGCCATGGCGGAAGACAAACGCATCAGGGCCGGGATATTCGAGGGTGGTTTCGCCAACGCCGCCGACGTGATCGCCGAGGGCGCCGCGCGCGATTTCGGCCTGCCTCGAAGGCCGCTCCTTCCCTTTGTCATGTGGCTGTACGGTGTGCGCGGCAGGCTCGATACGGACGCAATGAATGCGGAGGAGGTCATAGGGTCGATCGCGCCGCGGCCGGTCTACATCATCCACGGCGACGCCGACACCATGGTGTATTACCACCACGGTGAGCGCCTTTTTGCCGCGGCCGGAAAGCCAAAGCAGATGTGGACGGTGAAGGGGGGGCCCCACGTTGAGTGCTGGCAGATGGATAGAAAGCGCGCGGAGGGCTCGGTTAAGGAGTTTTTTAAGAAATACCTTTAATCAAAATTTTGCCGCCGTGGACTGGTACAACCCATGGAAGACCATACCTACAGCGTTTCCGAGATAACCCGCCTGCTTAAAAAGAGCATAGAGGGCAATCCCGAGTTCACGAGCGTGTGGATAAAAGGGGAGCTCTCTAACGTCACCTATCATTCCTCGGGCCATATCTATTTCACGCTGAAGGACGAGCAGGCCGTACTCTCGTCGGCGTTTTTCAAGTATGCGAACAAAGGCCTCTCGTTTCGGCTGGAGGAGGGGATGAGCGTGCTCTCCCTGGGCTCGTTCACGGTGTACGAGAAGCGCGGCAGTTACCAGTTCATCGTCGCGCAGATGCGCCTGGAAGGCATCGGTGAGCTCCTGAAACGCATCGAACAGCTTAAGAAAAAACTCCTGAACGAAGGGGCGCTCGATCCGGCGCGAAAAAAAGTGAAGCCGTTCCTTCCCCGGCGCCTCGGCGTGGTTACGTCGCCGACGGGCGCGGCGATCAGGGACATCATCAAGGTGGCCATGCGGCGGTTCCCCAACATAGAGATCGTGCTAGCCCCCGCGAAGGTCCAGGGCGCGGATGCGGCGGTATCCATTATACGGGGCATCGAAGAGCTCAACCGGCCGGTCCACTCGATCGATGTCATCATCTGCGGCAGGGGAGGCGGTTCGTTCGAGGACCTGCTGCCGTTTAACGAGGAAGCGGTGGTGCGCTCGATCCTCGCTTCGCGTGTGCCGGTCATCTCGGCGGTCGGCCATCAGATCGATCATCCTCTGTCCGACGATGCGGCCGATTATGCGGCGCCCACGCCATCGGCCGCGGCGGAGATCGCCGTGCCGATGAAAAGCGAGCTCATGGCGGAGATCGACTATCTTTCGATCAGGGCGCAGACGGCGCTTTCCTCAAGGATGGCGTATCTCTCGAACATGCTCTCGGGTATCGCGGGCCTTCGCTGCTTCCGCAACCCGCGCGAAATCGTTACAATGCGTGAGTTGTCGCTCGTCGACCTGGAGCAGAAGATGACCTCCGCGCTGAAGGACAGGGTCGCCGCCGGCCGGCAACGCCTGCTCGCGCTTCCCGATCTGTACCGCCTGTGGAGAACCGAGACAAGGGGGAGGCGCTCCCGCCTCGACGTGGCCTGGGGGGCCGTGGAAAAGCTCTCACCGCGCGGGGTGCTCGAGCGCGGTTATTCCCTTGCGACCGATACGAGGGGACGAATCATTAAAAGCGTAAGGACGGTAAAGCCCGGCGAGGCGATCGGCGTTGCGTTGGCGGACGGTTCGATGGGATGCACGGTAAATACCATACAACGCGAGGTGCGCGGTGGAAAAGAAGACGCCGGCAAAGGGAAAACCAAGCTTTGAAAAGGCGCTCGAGGAGCTCGAGAAGATAGCCGAGAAACTCGAGGACGGAAGCCTCGGACTCGAGGAATCGATAGCGGAGTTCGAGCGGGGCTCGAGGCTCGCCCGTTACTGCCGTGAGAAACTCGACGAGGCCGAGCGCAGGATCGAGATACTCCAGAAGGGCGAGGACGGGACGGTCGAGAAAAGGGCCGTGCGGGTTAAACCGGACACCGGCGAGATCGATGATGACGAGGACCTGCAGGGTTCGCTCCTGTAGCGGTGTAGAGCATGAGAATATGCAGCGAGGATGCGATGAAGAACACACTGGCCGTATGCCTTGGGATGTTTCTATTGGTTTCGTGTAAACCGGCGCAGACGGTCACCTTCTGTGAGGGCGTGACCCCCGAAGGGAAGGGCTCGGAGTGCGGGGCGCGCTTCACCACGGGAGAGGTCACAATGCTCGTGAGCCTGAAACAGCGCTTCGAAGTAAACACGCTGGCTGTTAAAATCCACGAACGTGCGGAGACGAAGGACCGGCTGGTGGATTCGTTCACCTTCAGCGTCGATCCGGAAAAGCAATCGGCGACGACAAACCTGTCGTTTTTCAACGAGGGGAGGTATCGGGTAACGGTGACCGGAAAGGAGTCTGCCGTGCTCGGGGAGTCTGAAATCGAGGTCGTCGATACCTATTAGCCCGCCGATCGGTCGGCCTTGCGCTGTTTCTCCTCGCGGTAGTAATACAGAAGCAGGAGAAACGCACCGATGACAATAGCGGCGTCGGCCACGTTGAACGCCGGCCATCGGAAAACCGCGTCATCACCGATATAGATGAAGTCGACGACCCCGGGCTTTCCAAGCAGACGGTCGAGGATGTTCCCCACCGCGCCCGACATAACCAGGGCCATCGCGCCGCAGAAGAGCGGCGTTTTTTGTTTTTCGAGGGCGTAGTACACGACGAGCATCGAGAGTACCAGGATGGAGACTATTAGAAAAAAGGTCTGGTATCCCTGTAAAATGCCGAAAAGGCCGCCGCGGTTGTAGAGGAGCGTAAGCTGGACGAAGCTTCCGAAGACGTCGATTCGTTCGTGCAGCCCGATGCGGGCCACCGCGAGCTCCTTGGTGACAATGTCGAGCGCGAGCGAAAACGCAAACAGTATGCCGGCAATCATGTGTTTTTTCATCATTATCCCCGTTTGTGGTCTCGGCAGGATTACTTGATACTCAGCACGATCCGGGTGCAACGCGGGCAGAGTTCCGGATGCGCCTGATCGCCACCCAGC
>JBFZEY010000115.1:0-3125 GCA_041306625.1 Spirochaetota bacterium
ATTGTGTAAAAGCCTATCCATAACCGGTTTGTCAGTATGGTCGCGATGACGATAAGAGGGTATATGTATTGGATGGTATTCAACAAAACGACCGGCTCCTGCTTTCCGATATTAAAGAAAAGGACAAACCAGACGGCCGCGTTTGCCGGGATAAGGATAAAATGAGACGCCAGGAGATTATTCCCGTATTTCGTGAGCAGGAGCGACACCACAAGCATGATCTCGATCACGAATATTGAAAGCACGGTAACGTGGTCAAACCCTTTTCCCTGGTGCACGGCGAGCGTGTACGCCAGTAGAAATAGACCCGCCGCCATGACACAGTAAAGGGTGACGAGCACCCGTGCCTTCTGCTGGTCGCGGTAATCGCGGTCCTGGTACCTGGAATAGAAAAACGTTGTTATCGCGTCTTGCAAGGGCGGCCTCCTTTCCGCACAGAGCGGAAAATTGATATTCATCTGCGGCGGTAGTAAACAGTGATTATAGCCAATATATTAAAGGTAACCGCGTTTTTTAGTCAAATTCTTTTATATGACTTACCGCATAACCGCCCGATACAACTTCCTTGTCCGGGTCGTGGATGGGCACCTGTTCCCGGGATCTGTCGCGGGTAAATGACTGTTCTTTATGATTATGTTTATAAAAATGTTGATTTTCTTATTCGGGCCAGCTATCTATAAACCTGCGCGAAAATGTTTGTTTTGATGCGTAAATCTTGGCATTGCGGGAGATATCTGCAGTATGGTTTATTCCAACCGGGCCGCCACTTCCCCCGGAAAACCGTCCGTATTTCCCGCCAATTTAGGGGAGCGGTATGTACGCAGCGGTCTCTCGCCCCTTGAATACTCCCTCGGGCTGAGATGGTCTGTCCGCCGTTTTTTTTCCGCCCCGGAGCCGCGAAGGGTCATTATCGGGGCGGGTGTCACCGATTTGCTCAACAAGCTTCTGCCGGGCGCGTTCCGCCGTAATGCGTATACATATGGAAGCAATCATGTTTTGCTTGCACTTTTAAGCAAAGACAATGATCATGTGCCGCTGTCTTTCTGATGACTCATATGATGGCGGTCCTTGATCGATGGCGCTCGTTTCCCCGGGCGTTGTCCCTCGGACAATGGATTGTTTAATGCGGCCATTCTTCTCATAACGAGGCTTTGCGGTGATGGATGGAAAGCGCGGTAATCCCCGCATTTGTATGCGGTATCGGCATGCTGTATGCGCCGCCGAAAAAAGCGTGCGGCCCCGCCACCCGCTGACAAAGGCATATCGGCCGTGACAGGCGCGCGACTCCCGTCATCATTCCGGCGCATGGCCGGTTTCGCCATGGGGCTTTTCGCGGTGCAGACCTTCTGGGGCTTCACCATGGCGACCCTTCCGCTGTATCTCAGGGATCTCGCCGGCTCCAATACCCTTACCGGCATTCTGCTTTCGACGACCGGCATTGCCGGCATCGTGTTTCCCATCGCCTCGGGGGCAGTTTCAGACCGGATCTCGACGCGATGGGGCCGCCGAAAACCAGTCATCGCGGCGGGCTGGACGCTTGCCTGTTGCGCGCTGCTGGCGATGACCGCGGTCCGTTCGCTTCCCGCGGTGCTTGGCCTGCTCGTCTTCGCCTATGCCGGTTTTTTTATCGCATTGGGGCCCTATTTCGCGCTGCTCGCCGACACCTTTCCCCCGGAGGAGCGGAGCGCCGCCACGGGGGTGATGTTTCTGGTCGGCGGCACGGGGATTTTAAGCTACCTGCTCTTCGCCGCCCGTTTTTATGAAAGCTCTCCCCTCTGGCCGTTCTTCTGGACCGTCGGGGGGATCGTCCTCGCGAACAGCGTGCTCTTTTTCGTTATACGCGAACGGGCCGCGGCAGTCGCACTTCCGCGCCCGGGAGGGCTTTTCGGCGATGTTTTGAACCAGCGCACGGTCATTCGTTTCTACGCCGGGATGCTCTTCTGGTGGACGGGACTATGGATGGTGAGCACTTTTTTTATAATCGCCTACCGCGAGGTGTTCGGCGTATCCATCGCCAGGGCGGTCGCCGCTTTCCTGGTATTCAATGTTTCCTTCGTGATATCCGCCCTGCCGGTCGGACTGCTCGGCATTCGCTATGGTCTGAAAAAAATAACCGCGTGCGGCCTCGGTCTGCTGGCCCTGAGCCTTGCCCTCACGCCTTTCATAGGGGGGTACGGGGCGTCGCTTCCATTCCTGGTTGTCGCCGGCGCTTCGTACAGCGCGGTGCTTGCCGTCTCGTATCCATTCTTCCTCCGGCTCCTTCCCGCCGGGAACACGGCCGGTTTCGTGGGGCTCTACATGGCCTGCCAGAACGGCACGCTCCTCGTCGGCCCGGCGCTGGGAGGGCTTGTCATCGACCTTTTCGGCTATTCGGTTTTGTTCGTCGCCGCGGCCGCGGCGATCCTCGCGGGTCTTGCGGTTTTCCTGACGATAAAAGAAGCGCCCGCGAAAGCGAATTGACGGGATTGCGCCGTTCGTATAAGTATATTCGCGGGATCCAGGTGAGATGAATATACCGCAAAAAAAATTCGAGGACCTGGTGCTGGGCGCCGCCGCCCGCATAGTCGCCTCGCTGCCTTCCGATCTGCGCTCGAAAGCGGAGGAGGTGATATTCGCCGTATCCGACCGGCCGTCTGCCGAGCAGTTGATAAATGTAGGGGATGAAGAAGACGGGGACGCGGGCGACCTCCTCGGGCTGTACGAAGGCGTATCCCTTGTCGACCGTAAGATCGACGATATGCTCGTCCTGCCCGACCGAATAACGCTTTTCCGGATTCCCTTCGCCGAGATGTGCGGGAACGAACGCGAACTGCGGGAGGAGATCCGCCTGACCATCATCCATGAACTCGGGCATTTTTTCGGCTTCGAAGAGGGTGACCTCGAGGAACGCGGCCTGGGGTGATGGCGCGCCCTGTCGCGATAATCTGCTTGCAAATCCATACATTTGGAACTATACTGCAATGGTTGTGGGGCCAGTGAACGTCCGGTCTCCACGGCCCGGGACGGGAAACGTCCGGATTATCGGTTTTCGCAACCGGTCCGAAGAACGTCCCCCCGGGGAGCATCTCCGGACGGGCTGTTTTAAGTCGGCAGCCCCGAGACGCAAACCGTTGTCGATGATGGAG
>JBFZEY010000116.1:0-4619 GCA_041306625.1 Spirochaetota bacterium
ATACCTGCGCGGCATTCTTGATGATTTCAGCGTCGAACTTTTCCACGGATCCATGGACAGGGATGAAAAGGAAAAGGCGCTCCTCGACTTCAGGCAGGGGGCCGAGGTGCTCATATGCACCGAGGCCGGCGGCGAGGGGCGCAACATGCAGTTCTGCAACATCCTCATCAACTACGACCTCCCCTGGTCCCCCCTTAAAATCGAACAGCGCATCGGCAGGGTGCACCGTTTCGGTCAGCCGTATGACGTTTTCATCTATAATTTTTCGACCCGGAACACGGTGGCCGAACGCGTGCTCGAGGTGCTCGAGAGAAAGCTCAGGCTTTTCGAGGAGTCAATCGGCGTCCCCGACGTGCTCCTGGGGCAGATGGAGGACGAGCTCGCTCTTTCAAGCCTGTTCATGGAAATGGCGGCCGGGGTACGGCCGCGAAAGAGGATCCTGGCCGATGTCGACGAGCGCATCGAAAGCGCGCGCAGAAGCTATGAAAAGCTGTCCGATCTTACCGTGGCGAGGAACCTCGATTTCAATTACGACGAATATTATTCGATCACGATGAAGGAGCGCCGGTTCTCGAACAGACGGATAGAACGCTTCGTTGAGAGGATGGGGCTGATCGACGGCGCAGTCGGTGAATACCTGGGCCGTAAAAATTCGCGAACGGGGCTCTACCGGATCAGACGGATTCCCGCAAGGAAGCTCGATGCCCCCTGTTACGGGAGCTTCGACAGCAGGGTCGCCCTCGAAGACGAGAGCATAGAATTCCTCGCCTTCGGGCACCGCACGGTCGATTCCCTGTTTGCCCGCTGCAGAAGCGATGAGTTCGGGGGGACTACCGGCGTCAAGCTCATTCGCTCCCCGGTACCGTTTAAGGGCATGGTCTTTTGCTATCTGGTAACCCTCAACGCGCTTTCTCCGACGCAGGAGCTCATGGTGGTGTCGGCCGATGGGAAGGGAAGGCCGGACGAGGAGCTTACGGAAATAGAGAGAGAGTTTATAGAGCAGGAGGGGATGGATATCTCCGGCGCGGACATCGACGGCGAGATTCGGCGCGTTATGACCGCCGCCGGCGATTGCCTCGACGAGGCCCGCGGCAGGATCGGGCTCAGGATGGAACGCAGGCTTGCCGATCTCCGCGAAACGCTCGACCTGTCAATTGATCCCGAGATCGAGAAGATCACCGAGGCTTCCGACACCCGGATCAGGGAGCTCTCGGAGCAGCTCGAAAGGCAGGAGTGTCAGCATAAATGGTTTGGCAAGGATATGCGAAGCGCTCTCACGCGAACGCGGAATGAAATCGCCCTGGTGGAAATAGAGCGTGAACGCCTCCTCGCGGGCTACAGGCGCTGCGTCGAGGCCAGACCAGCGGTCCGTCTGGTCTGCGCCGGCGTGTTAATCTCGATTGCGGGCGCGCTCAGCCGAAGTGTTTCTTGAGCGATTTAATCGTTTCATTCGAGGCGCCGACGAATTCAATGCCCATGCCTGCCTTGCTTTGCTCGGACTCGTCTTCCCGCTTCCAGCGGATGATGCCCTTCAGGCTGACGGGGTCCTGGCCCGGGAGATAGAGGGCCAGCTCGACCTCGGAGCCCTCTGCTATGGGTTCGGGGGTGGTTACAAACAGGCCGCCGTGGCTCATGTCGAATGTCGCGCTGAGGGTGACACCCTGATCGGAATGGACCTCCGATTTAAACCGTTTTTTTACCCTGAGGTGTTTCCTTTTTTCTTCCATAGTCATTTCCCCGATAACGAATATAACGCCCGGTCCGCGACATTCGACCGGTGTGGAAACCGACTTTAAACCAACGCCGTCGCAAAACCAGGGAATACAAGGCTTGCTCCAATCATTGGGGAAAACATTCAAATTCTTCGGTTATGCCACGCGTCTATCATATACGTATTGACAAATAATACAATAATTTTTTTACTTCGTACCGAACGATGCGGGGCATGGCCGGAATGGATTTGCCGGCCGTTTGGCTTCAGCACCGGTCGGGCTGCATTCGGGTCGGAAGCGGAAAACACGCGGATCGATCATGTAGCCGGGATAAAAAAGCAGCCGCGGACAATGAACGAAAAATCTCTTCCGATGATACTTCTTCAAAAGCAGGTGGTGTTCCCATACTGCAACGTTTCGTTCAGTTCGGAAAACAAAAATCTCGCCAAAATCAGCCAGGGAGACAGGGTCGTGGCCCTTCCGGTTCGCACCGTATTGGATATTCTGTTTCCGCGCGGAAGGATGGCGACGCTCTCGGAGGTGGTTGAAATCAAACAGGAGGGACGAGCCTGGAACGTTCAGCTGAAGGGGATATCGCGTGTCCGCCTGAGGCGCACGTCAAGCTTCGCCCTCGCCGTATACGATAGCGTTGAAGAGCTTGAGAGGCCCGGCCAGGAACGCCTGCGCGAGGATTTAAGGAAAAAATCCCAGGAACTCATCTTCCTGATAAATGTCAACGAGTCTGATAAACTCATCCACCTTCTCAACTTTCTGGTGAACCTTCCGCAGTTGTCAGATTTCGTATCGTATTATTTTATATTGAAATTTCCGCAGAGATATGAGATATTCATAGAGGAGAACGTTGAGCTGCGCGCGAGGAAACTGCTCGTTGTGCTCGATGATCTGATCGCCGACCTCAAGGTCAAAAGAGAAAGGGAGCGGTAATGAAGAAGAGCATTGTTAACGAGGACGTTTTTTATACCATCGCGTGGTCGCGCCTGATAGCCTATGAAAAGCATTCGGCTTCCCGCATACTTCCTGAGATGCCGGGGATACTCTGCCTGCTCGAGGCAGTACCGCGCGGAGCGATGCGTTATCTGATATTTTACGGTTGCTGGCGCGACGGCCTGCGAATGGCGCTTAAAAATTTTCTGGACCCCGATTTCACCAAGTTTCCCGATATCAACGCGCAGTTGCGCGGGCGGACCATGCAGTACAAGTACACGGTGGTGGATTCGAGCATGCTCGACATGCAGGACGTCATGTTCTGGCTAATCCGTACATACGAGCCCGAATTCAACGCGCTGGGAGGTTTCGAGGATTCGAAGAGATACAAAAACATTTCGATCAGGGAAATGGAACTCGGTACCGACCAGGTGATAGAGCGTCTTCCGAAAACGGGGCTCTGACCAGGAGCACGGCCTTATCGCACGGCGGAAAGAAGCAGGTCCTCCCTGCTGTAGATGTGCTCAACGTTCTGATTGAGCGCTATGAATTCAAGCACGTACTTCAGCCGGCACGCGGCGTCAAGCGGTGAGGCCACGCTGTTGTCGGTGCGCGGCGATGCCTGCATTATACGCTTGACGTTGACGCTCCGTGTGTCGGGATCGGTCTCGAATACATCGCGTCGAAAGCGCGCATAGGTTTCATACAGCGAGCGAATTATGGCGTCAGAGCGTATCAGCAAGGCGACATTAAGGTTGGAGTCGGCGTCGTGTATATTCTTCGTAAAATATTTCAGTATGCGCAGGACGATTTCGGGGTACAGGTGCTCGTTGATGAGATCGATGATCTTTTTCTCGAGCTCGGTGTCGATAATACGCATCGATGGATAGGCGAGGCTCGGGATGTACGCTATGCCCGTTTTCGCCTTGAAGGCCGCATAATCGAGAAAGCGGTCGAGCGAGTCTTTGCGCATGATGTCGGTGTCGCGGAAGGTGTCCTCGAGTAAAACCGAGGCGATGGCCTCGATGTCGCGCTCTTTAAGAAGGTTGCCGATGTTGATCGAGAGGCTTTCCTCGAGCGCTGAAAGCAGTTCGGCGGTGTTTCCGTTTGCGTATTCACCCATCTTTTTGTTGCCTTTTTATGCTAAAAATGCCGGCGGGCGGCAAGCCGTACCGAGCGGTGGAAGGGCTCCCTGCTGTTGTATTCGTACACGTTCCTGACCGAGGAAACCAGGGAGTACTGGTATACGGTAAAGCCCGCGAATCCGAATACCGCCATTCTGAACTTATTATCGTCCCGCCACGCGTCGTAAATTAGATAGAGAAATGCCGAGTTGGTGAAAAGCGCGAGGAATCCCTCGAGATATCGTCCCGTGTAGAAATGACCGAATCCCGGAATGAGAATCGATCCTCCCACGGACAGGGCAAGGTTTTTCCGAGGGCGGTTGATCTCTTCCTCGATTAGCCGTTCGAGCTCCCGGGCGTGGCCGCCGTAGGGGCCGTCAGGGTAGGTGGCGACATAAACCGCAAGGGCCGATCTGGAGCCGTCAAAATCGGATTGCAGGGCCATGGCATAACAGGCGTCAATATCCGCTTCTTCGCGAAAGCGCCCTTCGGGATAGACATAGAGGTATTCCTGGTAGGTACGCAGGGCGAAGAAGGGGGAGCCGGTCGCAAGGCGAATGTATCCCAGGGATATGAGCGCACTCTCCGCTTCGGGTGCGGCACGGTGTGACTGGTAGCAGTCGGAAAACGCGGAAGCGGCCTCGTAATAGTTACCGCCGCGGTAATAGGCCTCTCCCGAAAGCAGCAGGGAAGTCGGTACCAGCGGCCCGCCGGGATAAAGGAAGCGGTAACGCATGCCCTCGGTGGCCGCCGAGTAATAGTCGCCGCTGTCCAGGTTCGCTTTCATGAGGGCGATTATTTCAGCACCATCCGCCAGGACCGCCCGGGTCGGAAGGGA
>JBFZEY010000117.1:0-3319 GCA_041306625.1 Spirochaetota bacterium
CATGGCGATGAATAAAACGGTGTATCTCGACAACAACGCGACCACGATGGTGGATCCGGAGGTTCTCGACGCAATGCTTCCGTTTCTGAAGGAGCATTACGGCAACCCCTCCAGCATGCACGATTTCGGCGGCGATGTGGCGCGCGACGTGGAACTCGCGCGGACGCAGGTGACGAACCTTCTGGGAGCCGAGAACGATTACGAGATCGTCTTTACCGGCGGCGGCACCGAGTCCGACAATTTCGCCATCCTGGGAACGCTCGCCTACTTCCGGGACCGGCGCCACATCATAACCTCCAAGGTCGAACACCCCGCGGTCCTGAACCTCTACCGCAGGCTCGAACGCGAGGGATATCGCGCGAGCTACGTTCCGGTCGACCGCGACGGCAACCTCGATATTGAATTTTTAAAGAAGTCGATGGACGACGATACGGCGATTGTCTCGATTATGCACGCGAACAACGAGACGGGCGTCATCTTCCCCGTGGAGGAAATCGGCGCGCTCTGCCGCGAGCGGAGTATTCCCTTTCACATCGACGGGGTGCAGGCCGCGGGGAAAATTCCGATCGACGTCAAGAAAATCCAGTGCGACCTTTATTCGGTTTCGGGGCATAAATTCCACGCGCCCAAGGGGATGGGGGTGCTGTATATCCGGCGCGGTACCCGCATACGGCCGCTCATGTACGGCGGGCACCAGGAGCGCGGCCGTCGCCCCGGTACGGAAAACGTTCCCGGAATCGTCGCCATAGGGAAGGCCGCGGAGCTTGCGCTTAAAAATCTGCCCGCGGAAGAAAGGGTGCGCGCGCTTCGCGACAGGCTTGAAAGCGGTATCCTCGCCCGCTTCTCGAATGTGCAGCTGAACGGTGCGAAGGACGCCCGCGTGCCCAATACCACGAACGTGGGATTCGAGTACATCGAGGGGGAGGCGATCCTCCTGTATCTCAACGAGAAGGGGATCGCGGCGTCGTCGGGATCGGCGTGCTCCTCCGGCTCGCTCGAGCCCTCGCACGTGCTGCGCGCAATGGGGGTCCCCTTTACGGCGGCGCACGGCTCCATACGTTTTTCGCTCAGCCGCTTCACGACCGGGCAGGAGATCGATTATACCATTTCGGTGCTTCCGGAGATCATCGACCGGCTTCTCGAAATCTCGCCGTTCTGGGACAGCGCGACGAAGCAGTGCCGGCCGGTGAATATTCAGAGCTGAACCGCTCAGAACGGCCTGTTCTAATTGGGCTCGCTGGAGTGCTCCGGCGAATCGTACAGCCTCAATGCGGGATTATTCCCCAGGAAATACTGCATCGACCAGACGTCGGGGAAGAGGATGACGGGCCTCCCCCGGTCATCGGTGCCCTGTGCGCAGCCGTGGGGAAGCGATATGTCCGGATTGTCCGTCCCCTGCACATCCCCCAGCCATCTCGTAACGCCCCAGGGTTTCATCTCGAGGCTCGATTCGACACCGTATTCGTCCCGGAGCCTGTACTGCAACACCTCGAACTGAAGCGGACCCACCGCCCCCAGCAGCGGGAGGTTGCCGGGGTGATTCTTCAGGAAAAAGGATTGAACGATGTCCTCGGCCAGCAGGTGGTCGAGCCCCTTTCGAAACGATTTATAGCCGGATGATGAGACGTTCTGAATGTAGGCGAAACACTCGGGCGCGAACCGGGGGATCTCGTTGTAGCGCAGACCGGGATCCGAGCTGAGCGTGTCGCCTATGCGGAAATCCGCATTGGTGACGTATCCGATAATGTCGCCGGCGAAGGCCTCGTTGGCGGTCTCGCGTTCCCGCCCGAACATGTTATGGGAATTTGAGATTCGCACCTCCTTGCCGCTGCGCGTGTTGAAAACGGTCATATCACGAAAGAATCTTCCGGAACACACCCTGGCGAAAACCATCCTGTCCCTGTGCTGGGGATTCATGTTCGTCTGTATCTTGAATACGAACGCGGAGAAGACAGGGCCCTCGAGCGGTATGGTGATATCGCCCGCTTTCCGGGGAAGGGGCTCTTTCGAATATTCAAGAAAGCCCTTCAGCAGATGCTCGACGCCGAAATTATTGGAGGCGCTGCCGAAAAATACGGGCGTTGTCCTTCCCCCGTGCACCTCGGCCAGGTCGAACCCGCCATGGGCCACGTCGAGCATTTCGATCTCTTCCATGATCTGCCCGTACGATGCCTCGGGGAGGAGGTCTTTAACGAGCGGGTCCGAGAGGTCGTGTACGGAATCGGGCGCCTTATACGCGCCGCCGGGGACCTTTTCGTACAGGTGGACCTCCCCGCCGATTCGGTCGTATACGCCCTTGAAGAAAACGCCGCTCTCCAGCGGCCAGCTTACCGGGCAGGCATGCATGCCGAGCACCTTTTCAATCTGGTCGAGCAGGTCCAGCGGAGGCATTGCGGGACGGTCAAGCTTGTTTATGAAGGTGAAGATGGGAATGCCGCGCTTTTTGCAGATCTCGAACAGTTTGATCGTCTGGCTCTCGATGCCCTTGCCCGCGTCGATCACCATAATCACCGCGTCGACCGCCGTAAGCACCCGGTAGGTGTCCTCGGAAAAATCCTTGTGTCCCGGGGTGTCCAGCAGGTTAAACCTGAACCCCCTGTACTCGAACTGTAAAACGGTGGAGGATATCGAGATCCCCCGTTTCTTCTCCAGCTCCATCCAGTCGGAGGACGTTTCGCGCTGCTTTTTCTTGGCGGTCACCGAGCCGGCCAGCTCGATTGCGCCCCCGTAGAGCAGCAGCTTCTCGGTAAGCGTAGTTTTACCCGCGTCCGGGTGGGAGATGATGGCGAGTGTACGCCTCGATCCGATTTCGTTCTTAATATCGCCGTTCATTTTTCATGTATCCTTGCGTGATATCTTTATCAGAGCGGTTTATTGTCAAGAAAAGTTTTTATATCGTTCGAACGGGAGGCATGTGATCGCGATTCGGCGATCGCCGGCAGTCACGACGAAAAAAATAATTAAACATTGACAATTTTTTACACCTGTGGATAATGGGATGCTATAAAAGGTAATGGCCCGCTTGAAATACTCCTCTTCTTCTTTCCTATGAATGATTTCAGGTAAGCAAAAAAGGGATTTTTTCGGGGTCGGCACTGCGGGGTTTCCCATGCAGATTATTACAACAGGAGTTTGTCAGTATGGCAGAAGGCGTAGTAAAATGGTTTAATGACCAGAAGGGCTTCGGATTCATTACGAGCAACACCGGCGGCGACGTGTTCGTCCACCACTCAAGCATCATCGGCGACGGCTTTAAGAGCCTTTCAGAAGGCGAAAAAGTGCAGTTCGAAATCGAAAAAGGCGAAAAGGGGCTCAGGGC
>JBFZEY010000118.1:0-4066 GCA_041306625.1 Spirochaetota bacterium
GATACCGATACCCCTCGAGTCCCGGCGAACCGCGCTGACCGATCCCCTGCCGTCAACATGTCCCTGGACGATATGACCGCCGAGTCTCCCGCCGGGCGTCACGGCCCGTTCCAGGTTCACCCGCCTCGCTGAGCCGAACGAGCCGAGCGTGGTCGCTTGAAGGGTCACACTGGAACAGAAAACCGAAAAGGTCCCCCCGCCCAGGCGGGTCACCGTCTGGCAGGCACCGTCAATCGAGATTGAATCACCGACGACCGTGCCCTCGAGCACCCGCGCGGCGGACACCGTAAGTGTCGCCCCCGTTCCGGTGCCCTCGAGGCTTTTTACCACGCCTATCTCTTCGATCAATCCGGTAAACACGTAGTACCTCTCAAACAATCCGCATGCAGAAGCTTACAAAATCCCGCTGTAAGCGCTATACAGAATATCATCGCCGATCGCGATCGTGGAGACGTCGCACAGGCGAAGCGAACCGGCAATCGTATCGCGTCCCCTGCCGTTAAGTACCGGGACTCCGCCACCGATAACGCGCGGCGCTAAGAAATAAAGATACTGATCGATTGCGTTTGCATCGAAAAACGAAGCAGCCAGTCTTCCGCCGCCCTCAAGAAGCGCCATCAGTATACCACGGCCGTGCAGCAGCCGCAAGGCATTATCCACGACCTGCGCCGGAGAGTCCCCATTCACCAGAACGAGCCGGCCCGAATCCTCCAGCTCGCGCAGGAAGCGATGATCCTCCCGAATCTCCAGCGAATTCCTCTGTTTTTCCGTGCCGATCAGAAGAATCCTGTCGTCGCCGAAGATCTTCAGATCCGGACGCAGCACGTCCGGAATACCGATAACCACCCGGAGCGGCACGGCCGCGGCGTTGAATTCCGCGGACTCGAGAAGGAGCCTGAGAAAATGGTTCCGGTAACCATCAATCCGCCAGGTGCCCCGGCCGAACGGTTTCAGTTCCTCACCGGAAAACGAGCCCAGCCGTACGCTGAGTTCCGGGTCGTCCTTCTCCACCGTACCTTTGCCGATGATGATCGCGTCCGCAAGCGAGCGCAGTCTGTGCACCAGAAACCGCGACGCCTTTCCCGATATCCACCGGGAATCACCCGAATGCGTGGCGATCCTGCCGTCGAGTGACATGGCCGCCTTGTGCACAATGAACGGCCTGCCGTGCACTATGTATTTTTTGAAGGGGCGGATGAGGTCATTGGCCGCGGACGCCATCTCATCCATCATGACGACGTCTATTCCCGCGCTCCGGAGACAGGCGACGCCCCTGCCCGCGACCCGTGGATTGGGATCGAGGATCGGAATGAACACGCGCCGGACTCCCGAAGCGATCAGGGCGTCAGTGCAGGGAGGGGTTTTGCCGTGATGGCAGCAGGGCTCAAGCGTGACATACAGGTCGCCTCCGGCGACCGGAGCGACGGCGTTTCTGAGTGCGCACACCTCGGCGTGATCGTCGCCGCAGGCGCAGGTGGAGCCAGTCGAGATTACCTCGTCGTCCCTGACAAGTACGGCCCCCACCGAGGGATTCGGCGACGTGGTGCCCATGCCGGCGAATGCCAGTTCGAGCGCCTGCTCCATGTATTCCAGGTCAGCGGTCTCCATATCCTATGCCGTATCTTCGAAAAATCTCTTCCCTGTCGTCACCGGGCCGAAGCTCCTCGTAAACGCTCTCGCGTATCCGATCCTCGATCGAGCGGTTGTACCGCAGCGTCTCCCGGTACGCGCCGACGATACTGCCGCCGTAGAACACGGCCGCCGTCGCGCCGAATACGAAACCCAGCGGCGCATTGTCCGTACGGAACGAGAAATAGGTCAAGGCGGAAAATGTCGATACCACGATGAAAGCGATGATGCCGTTTTGCCTGTTCCCCGCGTACGCGTAACCCATTCCCGGGACAGCCCCCAGCCCCAGGGCCGTGCAGGGGGATCTCCTCGCGGAAAAACCGTCATGTGCGTACTTCGCCAGCTCCGCATGCGCGGCCGGATCAAAACCACCGTCGGAACGCGCCGGCTTCGGGCTTTCCAGCCGCTCTGCCTCCTCGATCCTGTTTAACAAAACGAGCGAGATGAATGCGCGACGCCGGAGCGCCGAATCGATGAAGGGCCCGCAACCCTCCGCCGGCGGAGCGATGCTCGCGTCGAGTGACCGGCCATATTCGCCGAGTGCGATCGCCGCGTCCGCCGAGAAAATTCTGTCGGTGCACGAAACTGCCGTGCCGGACGCCCGAACCATCTCGAGGATGGCCCCATGGCGCCCCCCCCCGTAGAGCAGGTACAGTTCACTCAACCTGAGGCGGGCTTCTTCGACATGTCCTGGATAATAGCTCTTAAGGCGGGAGAGTTCGGTATACGCCCGGAAGAATTCACCGTTCCGGGCGAGGTGGCGGGTAAAACCAAGGACGGCTTCGGCCGAATACTCACTTTTAAGGGGAACCGGCGCCGCGCCCGGAACGGGCGCGGCTGAAGCGCAAACCAGCAATACGACCGCGCATACGGCGAGGTATCGCAGCGGGAGGCGCATCGCCACGTCTCATTCGGAACGCGCGTTATGCCACCACAAAACGACCGGCGCGGCGATGTAAATCGTCGAGTAGGTGCCGCTGATGAGTCCCGCGAGCATAACGAGCGCGAAATCGCTAATGGTGCCCTCGCCGATGACATACAGCGACAGGACGCAGAAGAGCACGGTAAGCGAGGTGATAAAGGTACGGGCGAGGGTCTGTGTGACCGAGATGTTCAGTATCTGCCCGAAGGCGCTCTTTGCGTGAATATTGAGGTTTTCGCGCACGCGGTCGAAGATGACGATGGTATCGTTGACCGAATAGCCGAAGATCGTCAGGATGGCCGCGACGATGGGCACATTGATCTCGACACCCATAAATCCGCAGAAGAGAAAGGCCATTAGTACATCATGGACCACCGCCACCATCACGCCCGCGGAATACTTGAGTTCGAAACGGAAGGCGAGATACAGCCCCATGAGGGCGAGCGCGATGAGCATGAGCTTAACGGCTGATTTTTTCAGAAAGTCTCCCACCGCCGGCCCGACGGTCTCGGTGGCAAGGATCTTTATTGTAGGATACGCCGCACTGAGTACGCTTTTAATGGTATCGGAACTCTTTTCGGAAGACTCACCCCTCTCGAGCAGCTTCGAGGAAACGATGAACTCATGAAGCTCTTCCCTGCCATACTGTTGCACGTCGGCCTTAATGCCGTGTTTTTCAAGCTCTTTCCTTACATCACCGGGATCTGACGGCCCCTCGAACTGTACTGTCAGTTTAACGCCGCCGATAAAATCGATCCCCCAGGTGAATCCGCCTTTCAGGTAGGTGGTCACGGAAAACAGCGTAAGGACGATCAGAGAGAAACCGATCGCGATCCATCTATATTTAAGAAAGTCTATCACCCTTTCCAAAGCGATTCTCCTTTTATACACTCAGTTTTTTAAGGTTCTTCGAGAGCGATAGTATCTCGAAAACGAACCGCGTGACGTACAGCACCACGAAGAGGCTGGTGATAAGGCCGATAGAAAGGGTGACGGCAAACCCCTTTATCGGGCCGGTGCCGAACTGCGAGAGCACGAACGCCGCGATGAGCGTGGTGATGTTCGAGTCGACGATGGCCCAGAAGGCCCTGTCGAAACCGTTGACAACCGCGATGCGCGGCGACTTGCCTGAACGCTGTTCCTCGCGAATGCGCTCGTAGATGAGCACATTGCTGTCCACCGCCATGCCGAGGGTCAGGATGAACCCGGCTATACCCGGGAGAGTCAGTGTAAATCCCAGCCAGGAAAGCAGCGCGAGCTGGCAGACAATGTTAAGTATAAGACCGACCGAGGCTATGAATCCTGAAAGCCTGTAATAAGCGACCATGAAGATCATGACCACCGAAAAAGCCAGGATGGTCGCCTTTATTCCGGCGTCGATCGCGTCCTGGCCGAGCGACGGTCCGACCGTACGCTCCTCGATAATGACGAGATTTACGGGAAGCGCGCCCTCTTTAATGATGCGGGCGAGCGTGTTAACCTCTTCGAGCGTAAAATCGCCCTGAATCAGCGCCT
>JBFZEY010000119.1:0-3203 GCA_041306625.1 Spirochaetota bacterium
AAGATCAGGATGTTAGCGTGCGGGAACGGATGAAATGCCTCGGTCGCGCACGATAGAGCGGCTTTTTTATTGACCAATCAACTTGATGCAGAGCGCGGTAATGAAGCCGACAAGCGTCGAGATGCCGGAGATGGTGCTCCCTCCCTGCTCAAACGCCTCGGGAAGCATGGTATTTGCAATCATCGTCAGCATGGCTCCCGCCGCTACGCCTTCGATGCCCGAGATGAAATATCGCATCGCACCCTGGGGGTCCACCGGGAAGATAAGGGCGCCGATCATGGCGCCTATGCCGGTCATTATGCACAGCGACGTCCACATGGAAAATATTTTTCTGAGATTGATACCCTGTCTCCGCATGGTAACGGCGCTTGACATCGCCTCGGGAAGGTTGGCGAGAAACACCCCCGCGATAAACGCGATACTCATGGCTTGATCGTGCGCCGCGGCGCTGATTACGAGCATGCCGATTAACAACGACTCCGGGATACCGTCCAGCGCGATCCCGAGCCAGATGGCCGTTGCGCTCCCCCCTTTCTGCTTGCTCATTTCAGCCTCAAGGTCATGGCTGGTGACCGTCAGCGAGAGCCGGTTGAAATTCTTCAGGGCTTTTTCCTCCCAGAGGCCCGCCTCTTTCTTAAAGGAATCATCCCTCGCCGTGATGCTGTGAAGGCGCTCGGCCATCAGTTTTCTGCTGGCTTCCTGCATCGCGGGCGACAGCTTAAGGAGATATTCAAAATCGACCTTCTGCAGCGTATATACTTCCACCTCGTCGACCGTACGGATAGTCGCGCTTCTCGGCTGGTCGGAAATGAGGGCCATTTCGCCGAATGTATCACCCGTTCCGAGTTCATCTATCACTTTCGCCTTAGTATCGGCGCCCCTGATGACCTGAACGTTCCCCCGCACGATAAAAAAAAGCTCCTGCCCGGATTCACCCTGTTCAAAAATCGTCATGCCTGCGGCGTAATGCCGGATATTGACATGGGGGATCAGTTGAGCCACGGATTCCGCGGGTAAGAGCTGCAGAAATCTGACTTTGCTCAGTCCCTGTATCATCATCTGCGCTTTTATTTCTTTTTTCTTGTGCACGTACTTCTTGAAGAGCGACGCCTTGCGGAGAAACGCCCCTTTGTTGCTGAGGGCCTGGTTGAATATTTCAAAAACCAGGCCGCCCACGAGCGCGCCGATAACGGTCGCAAGTACTATCCATATGTCATGCCCCTCGTGAGACTGATGCAGGGAGTGCGCGAAAAGTTCAATCGTCAGCGCGAAAAGCAGGGCCCCGCCTCCGAATGCCATGAGCATAGAGGTTATTTTCTGCGGTGGTTTTAGCCATATCCCGAGAAACGCGCCGACGGGAAGCGAAACCGCGCTCACGCAGCCCCATATCAACGCGATACAGGCAGTGGTCATCTCCGTGCTCATAAAGACTCCTCATGCCCGAATGTGGTGTGTCGATCAGCGTTATGCGACTGACTATCCATGTCGGGCTTATCCATTGGTTCCGTTTGAATCCTCGCACTATGTACACTAAAGAATGTGCGTAAAAAGAATTTTGACCTGATATGCGCATGCTACGACCGCGCGTGATTGAAATCAAACTAAAAATTTTAATAACATGTTCGAATATAACCTGCTCGAACATGCCCCCGCCGCAGCGGGGGCATGCAACGGGGTAGGCCTCGAGGCAATGCCCGATCGAGTATGATCGTGTCTTCTTTCGTATGGTTTCGAGCTTTTCAACGATACCATGCGCGTAAAACCCGCAGCGGCGCGGGGGTCAGAGCCTGACAGGGAAGGCCCTTTTTTTTGCTGCGGATTCACATATATGTAAGGAAAAGAATAAAGGTCCGATGTGACCAGGAGGTAGCACCCCCCCGAGGTCGCGGTGCTTTCGACGATGACCGGCGCGGCCTTCCGGTACTCCGAACAACGGCGCTCTGACCATTGATTATATCATGACCGCCATTGGCGTAAAAGTCAATTGTATTCGATTCCGAATGTGACGGCCGCGCCCAGCTATAAATGATTGACTTCCGGCATAATCCGGGTACAAAAGGAGCGCGCCCGGACGCGCGCGGGCGCACACCACGGCGGGAGGACGGCCCATGAGCGAAAACGGCGACAGAGAGCTTATCCCCTACGACCGCATGAAGGAGCAGGTGGAGCGCGAGGTGCTCGCGTTCATCGAGAAACGAAACCTGCCCGAGGAGATCCCGCCGCCGCGCTTCTCGTTCGAGAAGGGCACGGCCATGGTGTCGTTCGCGCTGCCGTTCCTGGGCGACTCGCTGCTCATGCAGTTTTTCGCGATCGCCAAGGCGCACCTGGGGAACGTCCGCATCCACGCCTTCGACGACGGCTACTACGCGCTGCAGGCGCTCAACAAGAACCTCTTTAAAGCCGACAACATTCTGGACAACCTGAAGGTTGAGTTCTTCGGCATCACCGCCAATTTCCGCGCCGACTTCTCGAAGAAGGGGAACTTCGGGCAGGAGGAGATCGCGCTGGCGCTCGAGATCTTCAAGACCGCCTACGCGCGCTTGAAGGACGACCCCTCGGTGCGCCTCCGGCGCCTTGGCGCGAGCATCTACGGCGACAGCGGGCACCTGGACTGGTCGTACATCGCCGGCTATGAGGAGGTGAAACGCAAGATCCGCGAGTCGATCATCATGCCGCTCCAGAGCCCCGAGATATACGACTCGATCGCGAAGATGACGCGGCGCAGCTTCGAGTCCAACCGCCCGCGCGCCATCCTGTTTGAGGGCGGGCCCGGCGTCGGCAAGACGACGATCGCGCGCATCATCGCCGGCGAGGTGAAGGTGCCGCTGGTCTACGTGCCCATAGAGTCGATCATGTCGAAGTGGTACGGGCAGTCCTCGCAGAACCTCTCGCAGATCTTCGACGCCTGCGAGGACCTTGGCGGAAGCATCCTGTTTCTCGATGAGATCGACTCGCTGGCCGGTTCGCGCGACCAGAATATGTTCGAGGCGACGCGCCGCGTGCTCTCGGTGCTGCTGCGGCGGCTTGACGGCATCGACTCGGTGGCGAGCACCATCACCATCGGCGCGACCAACCGCAAGAAAGACCTGGACCACGCGCTCATAAGCCGCTTCGACCAGAGCATCCACTTCCCGATGCCGACGGCGCGCGAGCGCGCGGCAATCTTCGGCAATTACGCGCGCCATCTTCCCGAAGACGCGCTC
>JBFZEY010000120.1:0-7463 GCA_041306625.1 Spirochaetota bacterium
CCCCGTGTGTTGGGAATGCGGTTCGCCGCCTCGTTTGCTATCGGCGCACCGGTCCTCTTCTGTTGAAGGCCGGCCGCCATGCCGCCGCCCTGTACCATGAAGTTGCCGATGACCCGGTGGAAAATCGTGCCGTTGTAAAAGCCCTCGTCGACATAACGAAGGAAATTTTTCACCGTCACCGGCGCACGGTCGTCGAAAAGCTCGATGCTTGCCTCGCCCATTGAGGTTTCCATAGTAACCATGGTGTTGGCCGCGTAGGTCGTTGTGGCACATACTACAAGTGAAATGAAGACAGTGAGAACTTTTTCCATTGGTCCGCTCCTCGGTTCAGATTGATATCCTGCATGATTCTGCCGGTTCTTTTCCCTGATTACTCCGTCGCGGGCGCACTCAGTGCGCCTCTCCCCAGTCGGCGCCCCATCCCATGTCCACGACGATGGGCACGGACAGCTCGAGCGCCCCTTCCATTTTCTCGCGGACCATCGCGCCGAAACGCTCCTTCTCGTCCATCGGGACCTCGAAGACCAGCTCGTCGTGCACCTGGAGGATCATCCTGCCCCCGTAGTTCTTTTCGTCGATCTCGCGCTGGATGTCGATCATCGCAATCTTGACCAGGTCGGCGGCCGTTCCCTGTATGGGCGTGTTGATCGCGATGCGCTCCGCGCCTTCGCGCCTGAACTGCGTCGACGAATCGATGTCCGGAATGGGCCGCCTTCTGCCCAGGATCGTCCGCACGTAGCCATTTTCGCGTGCGAAGGCGATCGTTTCGTCGATGTACCGTCTGAAACCCGGGTAGGTGACGAAATAGCGGTTGATGAACTCGGCCGCCTCGCGCACCGAGATATCGGCCTGCTGCGAGAGGCCATAGGGCGAAACGCCGTAGATGGTGGCGAAGTTTATAACCTTCGCCTGCCTGCGCATGTCGGGCGTTATGGCGTCCATGCCCACGCCGAAGACCGACGAGGCCGTAAGCGAGTGAATGTCGATCCCTTTTTTAAAGGCAGCGGTCATCTGCTCGTCGCCCGAGAGGTGCGCGGCCAAACGAAGCTCGATCTGCGAGTAATCGGCCGAGAGGAGTATCATCCCGCTGTCGGGCACGAAGCCGCGCCTGATCTTTTTTCCGAATTCGTCGCGCACCGGGATGTTCTGCAGATTGGGGTCGGATGATGAAAGCCGCCCCGTGGCGACAACGGTCTGGTTGAACGAGGTGTGGATTCTTCCCGTGGAGGGAAGCACGAGCTCGGGCAGGCTGTCGATGTAGGTGCTCTTGAGTTTTGCGAAGGTACGGTAGGAGATGAGGTCGTCGATGACCGGGTGCGTGCCCTTTAGCGTCTCCAGCACCTGTATGTCGGTCGAAAAGCCCGTTTTGGTCTTCTTGACGGGCTTAAGCCCCAGCTTATCGAAGAGAACGCCTGCAAGCTCGCGCGTGGAGTTGATGTTAAAGCGCGTCCCGGCCGCCCTGTAGATCCTCTCCTCGGTCTCCTCGAGCAGGCGCTGGTTTTCCTTCGAAAGCGCCTTGAAGTGCTTGAGGTCGATCTTCACACCGGAGAGCTCCATGCGCGCGAGCACACAGGCAAGCGGCATCTCGACATCGTGGAAGAGCCGCTCGAGGCCTTCATCGGCGAGCCTGGGAGAGAGGATGTGGTACAGCCGCAGCGTAATGTCGGCGTCCTCGACCGCGTAGTCGGCGAGCTCCCGAAGCGGCACCTCGGTGATCGAGAGCGTGTCCTTACCCTTGCTTACCAGTTCCTTGAAGGTCGTGGTTTTATAGTTGAGGAACTTCATCGCCATGTCGTCCATGTTATGGCGCCGCTCGGACGGGTCGAGCAGGTACGAGGCAATCATTGTGTCGAAGAACACGCCCTTGATGTCGATGCCGGCGTTGTGGAAGATGATGATGTCATATTTTATGTTCTGGCCGACCTTGCGTATTGACGGGTCTTCAAGTACGGGCTTAAGGAGCGCAAGGGCCTCGGAGCGGTCGACGCACTCCTCGCTGAACAGAGACAGGTTTTGCACCGGGATGTACCATCCCGCGTTCTCGCAAACCGAAAGTGAAATGCCGACGAGCCCGGCGGCGACCGGGTTCACCGAGGTGGTCTCCGTGTCGACCGACACTATGCCCGCCTTTCGTATCTGAGCTATCGCCTCCGTAAGCTCCGCCGGACTTCGAACTATGCGGTAGTCCCGGTCCGCCCGGGTATCCGGTTGCGCGTCCGCCACGGCATCCCGCCCGTCGCCGCCGGGAGTGAGCTCGCGGGCGATTGAGTCCATTTCGTGCGACCGGAAGTATTCGCTCGCCGTTCCGCTGTGGAAGTCGGGGGTCCGCGCCTCCTCTATATCGAAGGCGATGGACAGGTCGGTGCGGATGGTGACCAGGTCGCGGCTGAGGTAGGCCATGTCCCGGTTCGCCTCGAGCGTCTCGGACAGCTTGCCCTTTATTTGATCCAGGTTCGAGTAAATCCTGTCCAGGCTCCCGTACTCCTGGATGAGCTTCAGCGCGGTCTTTTCACCGACGCCGCGCACGCCGGGAATATTGTCCGACGTGTCGCCGACCAGCGCCATGTAGTCGATTACCTGCGCCGGGTCGATGCCGAGCTTCCCGCGCACGGCCGCCGCGTCGTAGCTTTCGAATTCCGTTATGCCCTTTTTGTTGGCGTAAATGGAGGTATTGTCGTCGACGAGCTGATAGGCGTCCTTGTCGCCGGTAACGAGCACCACCTCGAGACTGTTCGAGGCGTGCGCGCGGGCGATCGTGCCAAGCACGTCGTCGGCCTCGTAGTCGGCCTCCTCGATTCTTCGAATGCCGAGGGTCCCGACCATCAGCTTTATCTCCTCGATCTGCGAGCGCAGGTCGTCGGGCATCTTTTCCCTGTTGGCCTTGTATTCGGGGTAGAGCGCGAAGCGAAACGATTTTTTCGGCGGATCGAAGGCCACCACCAGGTAATCGGGTTTCTGGTCGGCGACCAGTTTGAAGAGCATGCGCGCGAACCCGAAGATGGCCGAGGTATTCTGCCCTTTCGAGTTGGTGAGCGGGTTCTTGATAAAGGCGAAATAGGCCCTGTAGCAGAGCGCGTGGCCGTCGATGACGAAGAGGCGTTTTTTCACGGGAGTGCTCCGATGATTTTTATGACAGTATAGGCATCGGCGGCGTCAGATCAAGACAAATTAAGATTCTGCAAGATGCCGTCGGTTCCGCTTCCGTACACACCGGAGGAGGATAACTGGGAAATATGACCGGCCGCCAGTTCCGCTGAATAAGGGATTGCAATCTTTTATCATGTGCGCATGTGTTTTTTTCGATCGAACCCGAATATATGTTGCGAAACCGGCGACACCGTCGCATAGATGACGAAGGCTAACATCACCTGCGGAGACTGGCGGAATGAACGGCAAATGTATCAATTCACGGCGACTTCTATTGCTTCCCTTGATTGCTTTTTCGGTATCGCTCCTCGGCGCCGCGCCGGTGAAGGAGGCCTCCGTTTCCGTCATTATTTATCACACCTTTCTTGGCAAGGAGCGCGTTTCCACCGATTTCAGCTTGGATGAACTCCGAACCCATATGGAACAATTGAAGGGTCAGGGCTACCGCTTCGTAACGCTCGCCGCCATGGAGCGGGGGGCCGTGTCGGGGACGCGCAACGTGCTCGTATGCATCGACGACGGAAACAAAAGCGTGTACCGGGCCTACCGCGAGGTGCTCGGCCCCATGGGGATAAAGCCGCTGCTGGCGATCTATCCGAACATCATCGGCCGGAAAAAATATGCGCTCTCCTGGGATGAACTGCGGGCGCTCGCGTCCGACGGCTGTGAGATCGCGGCACACGGATTTTTCCATCTGCACGTCAATGACAAGCTGTATGCGAAAAACAGGCGCTACTTCATGGACGAGATCCACAAATCGAAACGCGTTTTAGAGGAAAAGATGGGCAGGCCCGTCACCGCCTTCGTCTATCCCTCCGGGGAAAAATGCGAACACGCCATCCGCGAGATACGCGCTGCAGGGTACCGTTACGCGTTTACCATCAACTGGGGGACGCTGAAGGTCCCGCTTGAAAGAAACGCGAACCCGTTCGAACTCCCCCGCTACATGCTGGTGCGCGCGAACTGGAAGAGCATCTTCGCTCTCATGGACAGGAAGTCGGGAAGGCCCGGCGGGAACGGAGCGAAGAGCGCAAAGCGCCATCTCGTGCAGTCGCGATAAATCGCCGCCGCGGTATCACGTTTTCGCGGTCCCGGCAGGCCGGGCGCCGCGCCCGAAATCGCGGTATCCCGCGATCGCGATGAACGCGATGACCGTAAAGACCGCCGCCGCCGTAAAGACGTGCCGGTAGTCCAGGCCGAGTATCAGCCCGCTGAGCAAGCCCCCGATCCCCGAGCCCAGAAACTGCGACGAATTGAAGATCGAGAGCACCGTCCCCTTCAGCTGCTGGTTGGGATAGCGCGAGGCGGCAGCCGGAAGCACGGGCGCCAGGATGCAGTGCCCGGCGTAGAAAAGAAAGAACGAGACGATCCAGGGAGCGAGCCCGCCGGAAAAAATCGCGATCAGAATGCCCCCAAACTCGAAGCCAAGCCCCACAGCCGTGATGGCCGCGCTTCCGTGCCGGTCCGCCGCCCGGGCGAACACGAACATGAGCGCCGTGCCGACAAGCGAAACGGGAATGAATATCTTCCACATCGCCTCCATGCCCAGCTCCTTTTTGAAAAGGAGCGGCATCACGAAAAAGACCGCGTTGATGTTGAGGTTGCCGACAAAGCCGATTATATTAAGCCGGTTGAGGTCGGCGTTTTTCATCACCTCGAAAAGCCGCTCGGTTTTTATTACCGGCAGTTCCTCGTCGATGATGGTGTGGTTGTCCATGAAAAAGACGGTATAGAGTATGGTGAGCAGAATGAGACCCGCACAGATGTAGAAGAGTACGGGGATGTTGATCTTCGCCGCGATGATGGGGCTCAGTGTAAATCCGAAGATGACGGCAAGGCCCATCGAGATGCCGACGTACGAGAGGGCCGTGTTGCGGCGGTGCACACTGATGCCGTCGGTGAGCCAGGCCATCGTGACTCCCTGTATGGCACCCGCCCCGGACAGCACGCGCGCGGCGATGAGGTGATAGACGCTCTGCGAAAGGCCCGAGAGGACCGATCCTATGAAATAGATTATCAGGCCGGCCAGCGTCACCTGCTTGCGTCCCCAGCGGTCGCTGAGCTTGCCGATCGGCACCTGTAAAATAATCTGGATGATGCCGAAGATTCCGACGGCAAGCCCCGCGAGCGGACCGGTCGAACCCGGGAGCTCGGTTGCGAAAATCGAGAATACCGGTATGATCATGGAGATGCCGAGCATGCGGATGCCCATAACGAGGCTTATCCCGGCGATAAGCCTGCGCTCGATGGAGTTGAAGGGCCTGGTTTCCATTATTTCGTTTCGCACGCTGAAAGAGGGCGGGGAGGCCTTCAGCCGTGCGGCACACTATGCCGGCGGGAACGGCCGAAGGTCAATCATTTTACCTTCCCGCGGACACCTGCAAGGAGGAGCCGACGCGTTTCGCCCACGCGAAGGCGCGGGCCCGCCTGGTGCGCCTGAAGGGGCGCTGGCGGCGGACGCGGAACCGCTGACGCATTGCGCGCAGGGCCCTGGAGTAATCGTGGAGGGCGACGAGCTTGTCGGCCACGCATACCAGCGCGGACTCGGCAAAGCGCGGCGGGACGGGGGTGAGGGGCCACATGTGACGGAGGATGGCGTCTTCCTCGATCGCATTCAGCGCAAATCTCTCACGTGCGTTCTTTCGCGCGATCGCCGGATGCCGGAAGCCGTGGAGCCTTGGCCCGTCGATCCGCCAGTCGTAGAAGAAAAAATCGTGCAGCAGCGCCCCGCGTGCGGCGGACACGGCATCGAGGCCCCGGCCGCGGGCCATGAAGTAGGTGAGGCGCGCCACCTGCAGGCAGTGTTCCTTCCGCGTGACCGATCCATGGTGCGCGTAGCCGTCAAGCCGCTGGAACTCCTCGCTTTCGAGCACCATGGCGATCGCGGGGTGGTTCTGGATCGTCGACCATTTACGTGCCTTCATTTTAACCTCTTCCCCATGTACATCATTTTTTTAACAAGTCTCCCGCCGGGAAGCCTGATCATCGCCTCCCCGAGGCCTGTGCTGTCAAGCCCGAATAGTTCCATAAGAAATGCTTTCGCTTTCAGCGCCCTCGAACACACCGCGCGCCTTGGCGGGGTGTATTCCAGGAATCGCCGCTCCATCCACGACGCGATCCGTGAATTAACCTCACTGACATGGACCACCGCTAACGGCACATACCGGGGCAGTGCGAAACGCGGCGGGAAAACCGGCAGCCGATCTGCGAACGAACGTACCCTGTCCACCAGTCCCGAGGCGATAATGAAATCCACCGCCATCACCGTCAGGGCGAGCGCATTGAGCCCTGGGAGGATCGATATATCGATACTCTGTGCCAGCCGGAGCGAGAGCGGATACAGCGTCTTTTCGAAAATGAACGCAAGGATGACCCAGTACAGCGAGAACCCGGGACAGATTAGACCCTGATGGTTGAGCGGCTCGTCGTAATAGTCCCAGCACCGGCGATTGAAAACGTGCAACAGCAGCAGGCCGGCGAAGTATTCGACCAGCGTGAGAACGACCAGATACGACAGGCCCCTCAGTGCGGGATGCAGATCCCGCATGGCCGAGTACAGGAGCACCAGGATGATCGCGCCCGTTCCGTACAGCGGGAGGTACGGACCGCGGAGGAATCCCGGATTGACGAATCGCCTGCGGTCAAGCGTCCGGTAGACGGATTCGATTATCCATCCTGAAAACGAGAAAACGTAAAACAGAAGAAACAGGCGTTCTGCTGAAAGATACATGATGATTTTCCTGGTTCAGAGTTCACGCTTTCCGGCGGCTTTCCCGGCGCCGGAAAAAAAGAAGGTGATGAGCCGGGAGATTTCGGCTTCGACATCCTCGAACCGGGCGGTGTCGAGCCGGTTCTTAAGGGAGAACTCGAGGCCCTTTAACAGGTAGATGACCCCGTCGGTGACGCTTGCGCTGTCCGACCGGCGTATTCTGCCCCGCCGGCGCGCCTCGTCCATTATTCGCGCGACGATGCCCCGCTGCCGGTCTTCAAAGAAGCGCACGAGCTCGCGCGAGACGACGTCGCTTTCCTCGTTGAGGATGATGGCCGCGATATACGGCGTGCGGCGAAGAAAGCGATACCGCTCAAGGGCCGCGGACTTCAGTTTTTCCAGGGGATCGTTTATATCGTCGAGTGTGCCCTTCAGGGCCCTCTCGAAGAGATCGATTTTATCCGAAACGAGCTCCCGGATGATCCCCTCCTTGCTGCCGAAATAATTGTACAGCGTCCCCTTGGCGACGCCCGCGGTCACGGCGATTTCGTCGACACCCGTTTTTCCGGGGCCGAAGCGCTCGAAGAGCTTTTCCGCCGCAGCGAGG